>JAQBZS010000626.1 GCA_027622115.1 Planctomycetota bacterium
GGGAAGCCAGTTCACTCAATGACCCCACCGGACCACCCTCGTCCAAAACCGCCAATGAAAACGCCGAGACTACTTAACACGGTCGCCTGACGCCAAGTGTCTCGAAATAGCCCCGGAAACCGGCTGTTTCTGCCGCTCTCAGCAGACCGTACCCACTCTCAAGGCAATCATGTGGACGTAACGGTCGATTCGAGATCATGAGCACCGGGCTTCCACGTCGGCCCGGCGAGATTTCGCGGCTCAACGCGATGCGCGAATTCTTGAAAGGCCTGTTGCAGTTCCTCGGCGTTTAGTCCCTGGTGTTCCGCCACAAAACTTGAGAACTCTTGCTTGAGATACAGCGATTTTAGCTGCTCCTCCAAAGGGACGTCCGTGGATCCCATAAAGAAAAGTGTGGTTTTGACCTGACACGCTTCGATGTACTCAATAAAGCTTTCCGCACTCTGCACGCGGGCGAATCCAACGCAGTGTTGCCATGTCTCGCGGACAAACGATTCGGCATGCTGCCACATGCCCCGGAGATACGTGTCGCGGTCGCCGTGAAAGTTGGACGCGAACACCAAGTACTTCGACTTCAGATGGTCCAGCTTGGCGGGCTTCATTTCATAGAACACGTCATCCAATACGTAAAAACGACAAAGATACGTGTTGGGAACCGCCGCCATCGGGCTGTCCTCGTGAATCCCAAGCGACTCCAAGTGATCACGCACGAGCGTCGCGAGGGAATGTCTATGATCACGAGAATTTCGAATCGGGCAGAGTGTCGTCAGCCCATACGCGTTGCCGGCTCGATTAGGCATGTTGCCGCCCTTTCATGCTACGACGTTTGGCAACGGCTTCGGCAGCCAAGCTGACAACCGGCGTGGGTGCCATTTGGCTGAGATCGTTTTGCAGCTTCAGAATCGTAGCGTTGTATCGTGCTTGAAATTCCTCGGCGGTGGTGTCTTGCGTTGCATCCATCAATTCCAACAAACCTCTCCGCACTCGAGCCGCGGCTTTGACGTCATTCGACGCGGCCATTGGATAGGCGTTGTAGTAATGGTTGGTCCAGATTTGGTTGTAGGTGATGTAATCGTGAAACGGCTGGATCGGCACGGATTTCGGGTATTGCACATTCTTAAACCAGAATAGATTCAATCCGCTGGGAATCGCGGAAGAAAACGAGTCGACGTACTGGTCCCAACTGCCGTTGAAGTTACTGAAGAACAGCATGTAGGCGTATTGCAGATTTTCCTCGGGCTGCTCTTCTTCGCCCTGTGCCGGGCGGGGCCGAGGGAATTGGTTGGCCTTGATGATCACCCAACGGGCGTAGTGGATCATCGATAAAGTGTTGAGTCCGGCGAACAGGAAACTGAAGAATTTCAAGCCGCCAACCCAGAAGACCAATTTATTGACCCACACCATCCACCAACGGATCGGTGTCAACACATTCATGGCGTAGGATTTTCCGGCGATGTTCGACATGGATGCCTCGGCAAGTCGCTGGCTCGTTGTGAACTAAAGGGGCGAAGATTGTGCCGTGAACACTACCGATTCGCCACTCAACAATCCGACGGTCTCTCAAGGCGCAAAATTGCTGTTTTCTTGCGCGCACTTCTTGGCGTTTCGGTGCCGAAGTCGGCGCTCACAAAAATGCGAGCAGGACGACAAGAAATCGACAACGTGTAGTACAATTCGGCAAACCACGAGCGAACGGGGTTAATGCAGAGAGCGAACGGGGTTAAAGCAGACAATCCAACCACGAGGCTGGCACGTGAGACGCGCGATTCTTCTGTGCATGCTCGCAGCGGGATGCGGAACCGAAGTCAAAACCGCGTCGAAACACGCTGTCGAACATCGTGTCGGCGAACGCGTCAGCTTGGGCTCGCCGAGTTTGACGACCGGGGTTCCTGGGCAAGGTCCACTTTCGAAGCCCGACATCGAAGCCTGGTTGGCCGACTCCGCTCGGCACTCGCCGCTAAAGTTCGTATTACCGAAGCACCTGCACGCGGCGGCGGATCAAGTCTTCGTGGAACCGAGCAACCTGCTGACCCGTGCCAAAATTGAACTGGGTCGCCAACTGTTCTTCGATCACCGCTTGGGGGCGATGAGCTGTGCCGACTGCCACCAGCCCCGTCAAGCGTTTTCAGCAAACCAATTCTTTCCCGATACGGGACTCAGTCCACTCGCGGCGTTCAATCGCATTTTGGGGCGTCGACAGTTCTGGAACGGCAAGGCCGAATCGCTGGAAGACCAACCGCGATTCCCAGTCGACAACATCTTCGAAATGAACACCTCGCCGGATCGGATCGTCAAAACGCTCGCCGGCATTCCCGGCTACCGCATGCAGTTTGACTCGATCTTCGGCGGAGTCAGTTTCAAGGCTTATTCGCAAGCATTAGCTTGTTTTCAACGTGCTTTGGTGACCGGCCCGTCCGCGTACGATTTGCACATGTCGTTGGCCGAGTATCTGGATCGCGACGAGGCCGGCATCGACGAGGCGGAGCGGCCGGAATGGCGGCGACTGCGAGAATTGGCCAAGTCCACCGAATTCTCCGCGAGCGCGCGGCGTGGAGCCGAGTTGTTTTTCAGCGAACGCATCGGCTGCGCGGAATGCCATTCCGGCCCGAATTTCACGGACGAGGACTTTCACAACATCGGCGTGGGGCTTGAGCGACCGGATCCGGGGCTGGGCCGCTATTTGGTCACCAAACAGGAATCCGATCGCGGGGCCTTCAAGACACCCACGCTGCGGAACGTGGCGGTGACGAGCCCCTATATGCACGACGGCAGCTTCGCGCGGCTGAGCGAGGTCATTTTGCACTTCGATCGAGGCGGAGTCCCCAACCCGCAGTTGAGCCCACTCATGAAACCACTCGGACTTGGCCGACAGGAACGGGAAGACCTTGTCGCGTTCCTAAAGTCACTCACGAGTCCGCTGCCGCCGGTGAATGAAGCTCGACTCCCGGCCGATTGAAGCGACGAGATATCTATTTTACGCCCACGGATCGGCCATGCCATCCGTGGAAGTTTCGAAGCATCCGTGGCCAGGACTACCATGACGTCCAGCCGCCGTCGACCAGCAGATTCTGGCCGGTGATGTAGCTGCCGGCATCACTGGCAAACAGCAAAAGCGAGCCGTTGAGTTCCTCGGGTAAGCCCATGCGTCCCATGGGACTCTTCGTCTTGAGCCGCTCGACCATTTCTTGGGGAGCGTTTTCGTTGGGGAACGGTCCTGGGCTTAAACAGTTGACGCGCACCTTGTCCCGAGCCCAATACACGGCCAGATGCCGAGTCATGTGAATGATTCCACCTTTGAGAGCGTGGTATTGCACGGGACTTGCCGTACAGACGCCCGCGTAGGCGTCGGGGTATGACCCTACAACGCCATACATGGATCCGATCATCACGACTGATCCAGGGGCGTTTCGGCCGACGACATGATCGCGCAACCGACGCGCCAACAAGAAATAGCCGGTGACGTTTTGCAGGTCTTTGCTGAAGGCGTCGCCGGTGACGTCGGTGAGGTCGAGGGCGTGTCCTTGTTGGCCGTTATTGATCAAGACATCGACTTGCCCGGCTGCCGCGATGGCCGCGTCGAAGCCCGCGTTCAGCGAATCTTCGTCAAGCTGATCCAGCACGACCGCATGGTGTCGAGCACCGCCGGGTGACGGCAATTCGTCCACGACTTCCTGAGCCCGTTCTCGTGCGCGGCTGCCTACAACCACGCTGGCCCCGGCTTCCGCCAGCGCTCGCGAAAACGATCGCCCGAGATACCCCGACCCGCCGGTGATCAGTGCGACTCGGCCGGTCAGGTCAAACAACTGCGGAACCGTGGATTGCGTCATGGTGCGAGCTTCCAGATGTGTACATACCCGGCGATATCCGCTGCGGCCACGAGTTGCTGATCGGGTGAAATCGAAATCGCGTGCATCCAGTCCTTGAACTGGCCGCCGCGACTCTTGCCGAGTGTGGCCACTTCCTTGCCGTCGCTGACTTGGCAGATGCGAACGACGGTATCTCGACCACTTGAAAGGACGTACTTGCCGTCGGCCGAGAATTTGACCGCACACGCTCCCGAACGGTGCCCCGAGACGGTTCGCAGAATTTTGCCCGACTCGACATCGATCAGGTGGATTTTGCCGGATTCGGTTTCGCCGCCTTGACCGGCCGCGATCAGCTTGCCGTCCGGCGAAATCGCCGCGCAGATGAGGCCGCGTTTCATCAATTCACCCCAAACTCGTCCGTAGCCATACGAATCGACTCGGTCTTCGTCTTTCGTCTTGGGCGTCCAGACTTTCAGCAGATCCATTCGCTGTTTCCCAGTCGATGCATCCCACAAGCGCGCCTGTGCAGCCGGGACGTCAAAGCTGCTCCGTCGTCCGGCGTATTCGGCCGTAAAGGCGGTTTTGCCGTCTGGAGATAACGCCGCCGAGGAAACCCACACTCGCGCGTAGCCGTGCCAACTCGCGACTTTCGTTTGGTCAGCGAGATCCCACACGATCGTCAAGCAATCGTCGTCGCCGCTAATCAGTCGTTGGCCGTTGGCACTGATATCGAGTGCTTTGATCCAATCGGTGTGGCCCTCCAGCGTGTGCATCGCGGCCACGGATTCCACGTCGGCACCTGGCGCGTTGAGGATCGCGTCTTTTTCCTTGGCGGGCTTATTCCGGGCGCTGTCCGCGCGGAGCTTGGCGTCCAGGACGACTTCGCGTTTGCCGGTGAGCGGCCCATTGACGTCCCAGATCCGAATGGTGCGATCGAGACTTGAGGAAATCAGTGTCCCGTTCGGTGCGGACAATAAGTGCGTGATGCCGTTTGTGTGTCCTTCGAGCGCGCGGAACGGAGCGATGCTGGGCGGTGTTTCGCTCTTGGTGTCGGGTGCGGAATCGGGCAATTGCCAGACATAGATTTGACCGGCGCGATTGCCGGCGGCGATTCGCTTGCCGTCTGGAAGAAACGCAACGGATGTTGGCCAATCACCCTCGAACGCCAACTGCCACACGTGGCTTGGTTTTGCGATTTTCATTGTGTGCCCCTTTGTTGATTTTGAATCGAATCTACTTGTTAGGCGTTCGGCAGACGAGTCCTTACCTGGAATTGAACTCTTCTCAAGAAACACGCGAATTGAGGACTTGGGGGTCAGGCTTACGGCTTTCAGATTTGGCGGGTTGACGTTCTTGATG
>JAQBZS010000627.1 GCA_027622115.1 Planctomycetota bacterium
TGAACCACCCGACCCCAGCCACCCCTTGCACGAAACCTCCGCCAAAGAATTCGTCAGTCAAGAGCGAATGTTCTGACCTTGACTGTTTGCACGCCGAAATCCATTGCGAACCCCGTCGCGCACTCCACAAGGGTCTGCGCGAGCAAGGTCTCTTGACGCGTACTTTGCAAATCCGATATCCAACGCGGCCTGCTTTCCCACGGCGATTTGTCCGGTTGACTTCATCGGCGTTGTGGCAAAAGTTGCCGCGTGCCGCACGTTGAGTCGGCTCAAAGTGCTCAATTCAGCCGACGTTCATAACCACAGTCTCATTTCCAATGGAACCAACCATCGCCATGTCGCGATTCGAAAACACGCTAGAGAGCTACGCAGCTCGTGACTACAGCCGTCAACGTCAGATGACCATCGGCGACTTGCTGCTTGAAAATCGCATCATCTTCATGGACGGCCCCATCGACAGCGGCACGGCGAACATGATCGTGATGAAGATGCTGTTCTTGCAGTCGGAAAACCGGCATCAGGACATTCATCTTTATGTCAACTCGCCGGGCGGATTGGTCACGGCGACCATGGCGATTTACGACACCATGCAGTATCTCGAATGCGATGTTGCCACGTATTGCGTCGGCCTCGCGGCGAGCGGCGGCGCGATTCTCGTGGCCGGCGGCACCAAGGGAAAACGGCACATCCTCAAACATGCCAAAATGATGGTGCATCAACCTCACGGACAAGTCGGCGGGCAAGTCTCGGATATCGAAATCCAAGCCAGGGAGATTCTGCGGGATCGCGCGACTCTCGACGAAGTTCTGGCGCATCACACCGGCCAGCCGGTCGAAATCATCGCCAAAGACACGCAACGCGACTTCTACTTGAACTCAGCCGAGGCCAAGGAATACGGGTTGGTCGATGAGTTGCTGGCGAAGCTCGAAAAGAAGCCCAAAGAAAACACGGATGCCGCGAAATCGGAAGCGGGCGAAAGCGATGCCAATTCGGCGGACAACCCGGAAGCGACGAACGGCTGATTGCGGATTCGCGATTTGAATTGATCCGCTTGTTTGAATTGATCCATTTGGTAGTCACCTTCACTTTTGAGAGTTTCCATGTCGGTAGTTCCCTACGTCATTGAAAAGACCGGCCGCGAAGAGCGGGCGATGGATATTTACAGCCGGTTGCTCAAGGACCGGATCGTGTTTCTCGGCAGCCAAGTCAACGACACGGTGGCCAACTCGATTGTGGCCCAGCTGCTGTTCCTGCAATTCGATGACGGCAAGTCGGACATTCACTTCTACATCAATTCGCCAGGCGGCTCGATCAGCGCGGGCATGGCGATCTACGACACGATGCAATACATCAGTTGCGACGTGGGGACGTATTGCATCGGGCAGGCATCCAGCATGGGTGCCGTATTACTGGCGGCCGGCGCGGCGGGTAAGCGTCGAGCACTTCCGAACAGCCGGATCATGATCCACCAGCCGCTCGCCGGCATGGAAGGCACCGCCACGGAGCTCGACATTCACGCGAAAGAAGTGATTCGCGTGAAAAAACGCATGAACGAAATTCTGCGGCATCACACCGGTCGCACTGTGGAAGAACTCGAACGCGACACCGATCGAGACAACTTCATGACGGCTGCGGAAGCACAAGCCTACAATTTGATCGACGAAGTCCTTGAGCACATGGATAATTCTGCGCAATAAGTTTCGATCGATTTGGTTCACGTTTTCGAATCGCATCCCCCTTGATGGATCAAAGGATTGCGACATGCGTTTGGGCGTCCGCAAATTCGGAAGTGTTTCAGGCGGCTTCTTCGTGCTCGCCTTGATCTTCGCAGTCTCGCCAACGGGATGCGCGCATCGGGGAAACAACGAACTGTTGGAAAGCCGGTTAAGAGCGCAGGAAGAACGCATCGCCGCCGTCACTCGACAGAAAGAAGACCTCGGCCATCAATTGGCAGCGGCTCGGCGCGAACGCGAATTGCTTCGCCGACAAACCGCCGACAGTCCGCACTTGTTTCCCGAGCAAATCCAAGCGGCAAGTGCGGTCGAGTCGATCCAAATTCATCGACTGCTTTCCGGTTATATCGACCGCGAATCGCCTGCGATGAAGCTGGTGGTTCAGCCAATTGACGGGAGCGGAGAAGTGCGGCGAGGTCCTGGTCAATTTCGCATCATCGCAAAACCCGCACCGCCGGAAGGTGAACCCAACGATCTGATTCAAGTCGGAAGCACGTCGGAAGAGCCGCCCGTGGAATGGACTTTCTCGACGATCGAAACCGAAGACGCATGGCATTCAGGATTCGGGCGAGGCTATCACTTCTCGCTGCCGATTCAGCCCGCAGCCCAGCAAGTTGCGATGGAGTTTCGGGTGATCTTCTCGGCGGTCGATGGCCGTCGCTTCGAAACTTCGGAAGTGATTTCACCAGCAGCCAACGAATAGCCACACTTCGGCGAGACGGATTGCTTCGCGAAAGTTCCGCATGGGAATGCGACTTATTTTTATCCGTACTTGTACCGAGACGAGCACTCGTCACCGCAGGCTCCGACGCCAATCCGCAATCGATTTCGCGTCAACAATCGCATCCGCTGCCCGTTGTGTCTTCATCAGAGTCAATACCTCGGTTGGCAATTGATGTGGGATATCGACCGTGGTCATGGGCCGGTCGTTCGGATTCGAATTCGTGCCGGCGGCGACAACCGCGCCGAGGTAGACGGTGCGGTCACCCGTATCCATTGTCTGCTCGACACGACATTCGAACCACGCCAAGACGTCCTCCAGAATCGGCATTCCCGTCACACCGGTGCGACATTCAAGTCCCGAGAACTTGTCGGTATCGCGTGAGGACGTTGTACCGAATCGGGCCAGCAGGTCCGCTTGATCCGCAGTGATGAGATGCGCGGCAAACGCGAGACTTCGACTGACAAGTTGTTCCGTGGCGTGCCGCTTCGCCAAACCAATCAGTAGTCTCGGAGCCGTTTCGACAATCGACGCGGACACGACCATCGTGGCGACCAACCCACCGCGACGATCTCCGACAGCCGAAGTCACGATCCAAATCGGTGACGTGAGTTTCGCGAGTGAAGACAGATCAGGTTGCTTGAATTTGTTGGGCATGGAGCACGAAATCTAGCTAGCTCGTCTAACGTATCTACTCAATTTCCGTATCGACGCCGGGACCGCCCCAAAGTACGTCGACGCCGGGACCACCGAAGAGCGAGTCGTCTCCGCTGCCGCCCCAAATCGTGTCGTTTCCGCCTTCGCCGATCAGCAAATCATTGTCCGCGCCACCGTAGATCAAGTCGTTGCCGCTTTGGCCGTTGATGATGTCGAAGCCGCTGCCACCGTAGAGATGATCGTTGCCGTCGCCGCCGTAGATCGTGTCATTGCCGCCGCCACCCGAAAGTGTGTCGTTGCCGGCTCCCCCATCCATCCAGTCCGTGCCCGAACCACCCCCCAAGGAGTCGTTGCCATCGCCTCCACTCAGGCCATCCATGCCATTGCCGCCCACCAGCGTATCGGCGCCTCCCTCCCCAACCAGCCCGTCGTCGCCGTCGCCGCCGTACAGTTCGTCGTCGCCGTTGCCGCCACGAATTTCGTCGTCGTCGCTTCCACCTCGAAGAGTATCTTGGCCGTCCCCGCCATACAGTGTGTCTCGGCCTCCATCGCCATCAACGGAGTCGTGTCCCCATCCAGCGTCGATCCAGTCGGCACCATTACCTCCACTGATTTTGTCCCAGCCTTGGCCACCCCAAATCGTATCCGCGCCCTGGTGTCCCATGATCGTGTCGGCACCATCTTCACCCACAAGGTAGTCGGCGTCGCCCGAACCTCCGAAGCTGGAGTCGCCTTCGATCGTGTCGTTGCCGGAGCCGCCATAGATCGTGTCTCGGCCTGCGCTGCCGCGGAGTTCGTCATTGCCGTCGCCACCCACCAGCGTATCCGCGTGCTCCCCCCCAACCAGCGTGTCGCCACCGTCGTCGACGTACAGTTCGTCGTCGCCAAGACCACCATGGATTTCGTCGTCGTCGCTTCCACCTCGGAGAGTATCTTGTCCGTCCCAGCCAAGCAGCGTGTCTCGGCCTCCGTCGCCATCGATAAAGTCTCGTCCTGGTCCCCCGTCGATCCAGTCGGCACCAATACCGCCGCTGATTTCGTCCCAGCCTTGGCCGCCCAAGATCAAGTCCGCGCCCTGGTGTCCCATGATCGTGTCGGCACCATCATCCCCCCAGAGGTAGTCGGCGTCGCCCGAACCTTCGAGGTTGGAGTCACCTTCGATTGTGTCGTTGCCCGAGCCGCCACGGATCGTGTCTCGGCCCGCGCTGCCGCGGAGTTCGTCGTTGCCGTCGCCGCCGTAGATCCGGTCATGCCCACCGTTGCCGATGATCGTGTCGTGGCCCTCGTGGCCGTAGATCGTGTCGGAGTGCGATCCACCATAAAGCTGGTCGTTTCCGCCGCCGCCTTCGAGCCAATCGAATCCATCGTCGCCGAACAGCATGTCGTCTTGTGAGCCCCCGATTAGAGTGTCATGACCGTCACCGCCCGCGGCCTGTGTTGGTGTGTTGAGGAGATTTGTGAATTCGTCGTCACCATCGCCACCGCTGAATTGGACGAGGATGACTTGGCTAAACGAATTAATTGGGATGGTGAGAATCTGGCTTACGGAATCGTTTACGTCCAAAATCTCCAGATACAAGTCAGTGCCGTCGAAATACGTATTCACAACGACTTGGTCGCTTTGGTTGGTGCCCTGTATTTGCAAGACGCCCTCCGCGGTCAGCGAGGCGGTGGACAGCACAATCCGTTCTTCCAGTACTTCCGCCGGGACTGCCATGCTGCGGTTGTGATTGCGAGAACGCCGATGCGCGGCACCGCGATTACCGACCGTGAGCGAGTTCTTCAGTCCGCGAAGCCAGTTGGAAAGTTTCATCGTCCGGTTCCTTTGACATGAGTTGAGAAGTGAATGTGTGCGGGAGTCACGCGAAGTGTGAGTTGGTGCGGTTCGAGAAATCGTGGCGGCTGATCTCAGGCCGGTGGACGGTGATCAGTCGCCGGCCGTTTTTGTTGCGGGTCTGCATCGAAGGCAGAGGCTGACGGCCTCATCGGCAACTCAAACAAACGGACATGACGTTCCAGTCTGCGAACACGCTGTCCGTCTGCTGCAAACG
>JAQBZS010000628.1 GCA_027622115.1 Planctomycetota bacterium
CCAGACCCCGATCCCCCGCAATGTGACAAACTCGAACTTAGCTTAGCCAACGGCGACCGAGTTACTTTGTCGACCTCTTCAATTCCACGCCGCAGAGGACGGTTTCGCCAACAACCGGCGTGAATTCCAACTCTAGCACGCCGTTGGTCGAAACTCCGTTCACAGTCTGCGTGATTCCGCGCTTCGGACCTTTCGCAAGCTCGTGAATCTTCAAGTTGTCGAGTTTTCGCTGCCCATTGATCGCCACATGGAATGAAGCTGGTTCGTCGTCGATTGAGACAAAAAACAACCGCACGGAGTATTGGCCGGGCTTCAGGCCCTCAATGGTCAGGCTCCGCAGGCCCTTTGCGCCGGATGCGGTCACCCACGGCCAACCTTCGCCACCCTTCATGAAAAGTGAATGTCGGTAAAAGAATTCGGGCTGCTCCGGATTCGTGGTCACGCTCAGTTGCGGTGATGGCCCGCCGACATCCGGATGATTCAGCCACAATGTCCCGTCGTCGGTCTTGCGATCACCGGGTGCTCCCAGATTGACGCCGAGCCGCTGGATCTTGCCGTCGAGCTTGTCAAACGGCACTTCGCCCCACGACGTCCATTGCTCGAAGTCTTCCGGCATGCTGGCGAGCGACAGCGCCAAAGGCAGCGGATAACTGCACGTGCAACCTTCATAGAAGTACGGCACATTCAGCAGCCCATTGGCCGGAATGATGCTGTTCGTGCAGCCGGATCGAGGCCCGCTGATGTTGATCGTGCCGCTTTCCGTGCGCTTGTCGTAAAACGCCGCCGTGGCCGATCGCATCGTGAACAGCGTTCCGTAATCCACGCCGCCGTCGCATCCGTAGCGCTTCGGAAAGATGCGAGCTTCGTTCTCGCCGGTCAGTGGGTTGACCCGCATCCCCGCAAAACCGTAACCGGCGCGACTCGCTGGAAACCCCGGCGGTTTGTATTGGCTCGGCTGCACAGTGACTCGATCGACTGCGGTCTTGCGAGCAATGTCGGCCACCCGTTCCTTGATCTCGGCCGCTTCACCGGACGTGAAGACTCGCCCCGTGTACACGTCCGACAACATGGGCTCAACCAGCCGATAGTCCTTTCTACCTTTCCGTGTCGAGGCGTCGGTCCAATCCTTGTCGATGGAAACCATCACGCCGTCGATGAAGGCCGGTTGCGGTGAGCGTTTGAAGTGCGACACCGAGTCGTCAAACCACAGCACGCCCAACGGCGCTTTGACGAGGTCGTCGGACGTCGGCTTCCAATCGCCGAGATAGTTGGCGGCCCCTTGGAGTCCACCCGCTCGACGGATGATTGCCCACCCTGCGACTCGGACTTCGACCTCGGCTCCAGGAAGCTTCGCGGCTTCCGCGGTCTTGATCAGCGACTCCGGCACAACCAAACAGCCACCGAACGGCCGCAACGATTGATAAAGGCGAGCCAACGTCGTCGAGTCGGTCTTGTCCCGCAGCACGATTAATCCGGCGAAATATTTCGGCAAGTCGTAGTTCTCGGGGTCTCCGATGCGAAACGACAATCGTTCGGCTGACAGACGCGTTGTCTGCCGCAACGCCGCGACACGTTCTGCATTCGAATCAACACCGACGACTCGCAACTCAGTCCCAGACGCGAGCGCCGTGATGAATTGCGGATCGTCAAGCCCCAGCACAACGGCGTAGCCGTGACGACTGCCACAGGCTTGGATGAAGTCGGAGGCTCGCTTTGATTCGGCTTCAACCGGCTGATTTGCTGCCGGATGCCGCTGCGGCGCGGTGCTTGACTCGCCAAAGCACGCGATTTGTCCCGCGAGTGTGACAACAAACAGATTCCCATTGGCCGCCAGCATCGTGTGAATCTCTCCCGAGATCCCGTCAAAGCCGTCCGCGAATTTGAAGTCGCGGTCGCCCACGGCAATCGTCGAGCGAATGGCCGGGAGTCCTTCGGATCGCGGTTTGTCCTCGTGGCGTTTCTGATTGACGTCTTTGTCGAACAGCAAGCCTCGACGCTTGAGTTTTTGCCGCTCGCGATCGGAGGGCGTCGATGCGAACCAACCTCCGGGCAGGCGACCGGCATCGGGCAGTTTGAACGACTTCAACGCACCGGTCGCCAAATCGAATCGAGCGGGATAGGCGTTGCTGCAGGGGACGATCAGATCCTCGCCGTCGATCAACAAATATCCTTGCGGAGCCAACCCGCCGAAGCCCTCGGTGCCGTGAGGGTGCTGCCCGTAGAGATAACTCGTGCGGTCGTTCAGCCAGACGACTTTGCCGGTGGCGGCGTCCAAGCAATACACAAAGACGCCTTCCAACGGCCACACACCCGCCGCGAAATAGACCTTGTCGTTTTGGAGTACCGGGCCGCCGCGAACGGGCCACACGGAAATCAATCGCCCATTTCCCAGCAAGCGTCTGTTGGACGGGACCGCGCGAAACTTCCAGATCAAGTCGCCGGATGAAGCCTTCACGCAATAGAAGTGACCGTCATCGGAACCGAACAACACGCGACCGGTGCCGCCAACCGGGGCGAATCGGACGGGTCCATCCGTGAAGAACTTCCAAAGTTGGCGACCGGTTTCGGTATCGAATGCGGTCACGCTGTCGTCAAACGCGGAAGCGACGAACATTCGCCGTCCGAGCACAATGGGTTCGTAGCCTCGATCGAATTGCAGCCGCTGATCTTTGTACGCCGGCGAATTCGGCGGCAACTCGCGCGACCATTTCAGGACAAGTCTTGCTGGCAGACTCGTCTGCGAAGCTCCGGTCCGACCCACATCATGCCGCCACATGGGCCAGTCCTCGGCATGGATCGACGAGGCTTGAAGAACCGCGAGCACGAATATAGAGCGCATGAGATATTTCCGTGGTTGGTGAGAATCGATCATTCAGTACCAAGTGTGTTGAAAAGCTCGAATTGACGCGAGTTTACACTGGGAATGTAGAAACAGAGACCAGTGAACCACGTGTCGTCGCGAAAGACTTGGCCCACAATCCATCCGCTACCGAGTAAGCCCCAAGTCCAGTGCAGGACCTGGGTGAGTCGTGGCATCTTGGTTTGAGGCGGTTTCGAGGTGATCGCATCCGGCATGATTCGGTTGTGAGTTTGTTTGCCGCTCACCAAAAACCTGCAGCATTCATTCAACGACAAGCAAAGCGCTACGCATGCTGGTCGGGAACCATCGAATCTACCCAAGCGCGATCCGCTTTGCCGATTGGTTGTCGGAGTGATCGTTGGTAGTCGAGCGAAAGCTCATAGCGAGCGCGGTCGTAGACGGTGGTGAAGACCGATTGCAGATCAAGCGTCGCGTCTGGATCATCGCGATTGAGTGGGATCGGGATTTCCGGAAGCGGTTGACGCCGCGACCATGCAAATACCGCTGCCTGTGGTCGCTGACCGACTCGGCTGATGATGACGGAATACTCGCCCTCAAGACTCGAACCGAAAATCGGCAGGCGTTCGCCGCCGCGTAGGAAATCCAGTTCCACAAGGTGTGAACGACTTTGCAGGATCTCCTTTCGCTTGGCGAGGTATTCCGCTCGACCGTTGCCGGAAGTCCGTTTGTTTGCCGGGGACAGTGGTTCGATCACGGTGACGACGTCCATGGTTCGGCGTTCGCGAATCACGAGAAAGGTTTCGCGGCGTTCTTCGGACATTGGCAGTTCGCAGGTCACGGGTGCCCACGCGGTTGCAGTCGAAGTCTCGGCGGCGGGCGTGTCGATGTGCGCAGCTTTCGACGGTGCCGTTAGAACTGCAACAGCTTTCGACGGTGCCGTTAGAACTGCAACATCGGCCTGGCGAAACTGTAAGTCTGGATCGCCGGCTGTTTCCACGTAGACCCGCCGCTCGATGCGAACCAGGTAATTCGGCTCGACCTTGGGCGACAAACACTCGCGTATGACCGTGTTGAGAGTCGTGTGGAAATCTTCCCATTCTTGGTCTTCGATGAACGGATCCATTCCCGGAAACGGCGATGGCATGCGTGGTACTCCTCGCGTCAATTGTCGATGGCTCTGCATTGCGAACGTGTGGAGTTTGTTTTTTCAGCAAGATTTGAAATATGAAATTCTCCTCATTCGTGGTCGTCCTGAATTCGTGGGGAAACGAAACCTTCACGACCTCGATACGCTCCGGCTTACCGTTTTGGTTGTGGCCATCGGCCGGGCCAAGATGTCGATGATTCTACAGGAGAAAACGTCGGCGCTGCTCCACATTTGCCGCGATTCTTGGGATGCTTCGCCGATCAGCGTCCGTCGGGTTTCGTCATTGCTTCGTGGAGATTGCCGTGAATCGAATCGCTTGTCGTTTGGTCTTGATCGTGTTGCTCTCGCTGCCGATGTTTTTTCCGAGTACCAGCGCCGAAGAACGACCATTTGGAATCGAAAAGCGAATTGCGTGGACGACATCCAACGTCAAGGGCTCGCCGGAACCACCACCGCCGTATGGCAGCGAACGCGCGTTTCCGGAACTCTCGTTCTCGCAGCCGATCGCTTTGACGCGACTTCCGGAATCGGACCGACTTGTCGTGGTGGAACTGAACGGTCGCGTGTTGTCCTTTCACGATCAGGCCGACACCACCGCCGAAGTGATGATCGAATTGGCGAAGGAATTGCCCCAATGCTCGCGCGTGTATGGGATCGCGTTTCATCCGCGATTCAAGACGTCTCGCGAAGTCTTCATCTGCTACATCACCGACGGCAATTCCGAATTCGGCACACGCGTGTCTCGCTTCAAAGTCACGGACGCCGATCCGCCACGCATCACGGCAGCCACGGAAGAAGTCATCTTGAGTTGGCAAGCCGGCGGCCACAACGGCGGTTGCATGAAGTTCGGACCGGATGGATACCTCTACATCACCACCGGGGACGCCAGCAGTCCCGCTCCGCCCGACGTTCGCAACACCGGGCAGGACATCTCCGACCTG
Organism: Planctomycetota bacterium; assembly: GCA_027622115.1. Lineage (GTDB taxonomy): Bacteria > Planctomycetota > Planctomycetia > Planctomycetales > Planctomycetaceae > JAQBZS01. The sequence goes on from JAQBZS010000628.1 coordinate 4,910, forward strand.
TTGGCTTCCGTATTGCGAATCGACGTCGATACCTCGGAAGGCGACCGCAAATACGGCATCCCCCAGGACAACCCGTTTGTCTCGCTCAAGGGTGCTCGACCTGAAGTCTGGGCTTACGGGTTCCGCAATCCTTGGAAGATCAGCTTCGATCCTAAGAGCGGTTCGTTGTGGCTTGGTGATGTGGGCTGGGAAATGTTCGAGATGATTTATCGGGTCGAACGCGGTGGGAATTACGGCTGGAGCATCAAGGAAG
>JAQBZS010000629.1 GCA_027622115.1 Planctomycetota bacterium
TTGAGAATGTGCCATTATTGGCCGCGTAGAGAATAGCATAGACGTATGTGGTCGCCAGCAGCGAATCTTGTGCTTCCGGGGCCGCCAGTTGATTGATTCGGTCACGGCATTCGGCCAACAGTGATTTGGCCGAACGGCGAGTCCGGCACAGGGGTACCCAAGGAATCAGGCCCGGGTCGTTTTGTGCGAGCAAGTCGGCTGCCGGGACATGCCAAAGTTCGCGGCACCTCCATTCGGCATGCAACCGCGTGGCTCCACCGCGACTTGTCAGAGTCGTTTGGGTTGGAATTCGGTATCGCCCAAGTGGCCTCAGCGACAACACCGACAGTTCCGGCAAGATCCCTCGATCGGCGTGTACCAATTCCAAGTCCTTCACGATCTGATCCAAGGCTCGACTGTCGGGATACACGAAGACTTCGAGCAAATGCAATTCAGGCTCGGAGTCGTTCAAGAGCTGGACTTCGAAGCAACCATCCGGCAGTTTCGCGGGCAACACGACTTCGGCTTGGCGAGTTTGGCAGGAGACAATCTTTCGCGTCTCGCCGCCCAACCAGAGCAGCGACTTTCCATAATGCTCCATGATCCACTTGGCCGAACGATCATAGGCAGCCATTCGCGTCTCCGACTTGGTCGATTTGTAATCCTGAAGTGAGGAAACCGCTTGAAAGTTTGCCGACACCAACTTTCAGACTTGCCGACGTTGGTGACTTCGAATGCTCCAAACAATCCCCGCAACGCTGCACACCGCGATCAGGCCCAGCAGCATCCATCCCAGCGGTCCGATGCTTTTGATGGCCTGAGTTGGGCCTTGCAGCGTAAACCCCGACCGATCGAGTGTCGCCGAGAACTCCTTGGAATCGCGGACGAAGAACGACTTGCCCGTGATTTCGTTGCTGTCCACGAAGGCGATGAATTCCAACTCGGCATCGTCCTTGCCGAATTCGTTCTTGAACTTCTTGACCAAGTTGATCGCGGGCATCGTCGTGCGACCCATGATCTGTTCCAGCGGAAACGTAATCGGACCCGAGTTTCCGCCCCAAGCCCGGTAAACGACTTCCGTGCAGACCAGCTTGCTGGGCGTCTCGAAATCGAATTCGAAGTCGTAGTCGCGACCGATGAAACTGAAGGCTCGTGCCACCGCCTTCGCCTTTTCCGCATCGCTGACTTTGGGCCGCAGCACGGCCACTGCGTCGGCTTCTCCAATGGAATGCTCCAACGACGAAAAGACCACGCCTTCGCTGACGGCTTCGATGATGACATGGGCATGCCCCGCGTGATCGAGTCGCGAGTATTCGTCCCAGTACTTTCGCACATATTCGTTGTCGGCAATTCCCAGCTTGCGGATATCGTCGACGGTGCCCACGTAGACGGCACCGTGCGGCCAGAACCCGGGGAGAAACGCGTTCGACAAGTACCAGTTCCGGCGTTCGAGGATGATGTCGCCCGGTTGCAGGATTTCCGCGAGCTGTGCTCGGTGCTGCTCCGAAATGAGTGCTTGCCCAAGCCGCGGCTCGCGAATCTTGAAGTCCCCGATCCAAGTGGAAATCGTTGACTGCGTTTCGTACTGCGCCTTCTTGAGCAGCACGCCCGCGTCCTTGATGCGGCGTTCGGCGAGTCCCGTAATGAGATTCTCGCCAAGTCGTTCTGCTGTCCGCTCGAAGCGATCAATCGCGGCGTGGAGGCGTTTTTCATGCGGCTCGTCCGTGAGGCCGTTCGCCTCGAACTTTTTCTCGGCCGCGTGGTAGGACTTGAGCGCCGCCCGAAACATGCGGTTGTTGTCCGGGTTGAGCAGACTGTGCTCGACTTGATCGAAGAGGTTGGCCGGGATTCCCCAATGTGGCTCTTGTTCGTTGAGTTTCTTCTTGGCTTCGCCCTTCCAATCAAAGCCGCGAATGAACTTCAGCCCGGCCTCGTACAACACGGCGGCGGCGGTCAGGTCGATCAAGAACACCCGCAACCGCCGATGTTCGTTTTCAACTTGCCCGTAGCCTTGGTACTTCCACACCAGCCTGAGCAGGGCCTCGCGGTAGATGATGTAGCGTCGCATCAACTCGTGGACGGCGTCGTTGTCCGCAGCATTCTTATAGGTCCGTTTGCCATCGTTGAATTCTTGCCGCAATGCTTTGGCGTCGACTTCCAATTCGTCCAAACCGTTCATGATGGGTAACAAGGACTTTTCATCCGACGTGAGCATGGCGTCGATCTTGGTTGCGGGAATGTTCGCCAGATCCAGGCCGCTCGGGAGCGGTTCACTGAGCAGCCACGGTTTGAGCAACCACGCGAACAATGCCAACGCCGCGACCAGCAACACGGTTCCGCCCGCGATGGCCAGCCAGCGGCCGATCCGATGGGACGGCTCGTCTTCGCGAGGTACCAGCGCCGCGTATTCTCGCGAGAGTTGCGTCAGTGTTTCCGCCAATCGCAGTCGCTGTCGGCGCAGCGAATTCAAGGCGCCGCGATTGAATGAAAACCGCAGTTGATGCCAAACCAACGCAGCGGTCTCGCCCATCAATCGCCAAGAATAAAGCGCGATGACTCCCACGATCGGTGCGACAACGAGCCACGTCCACGCGACCCAGGCCTGGAAGTAACCGAACATCCAATACGCGACGGCGGTGTACCACAGGAGGTAGATCGGGAGTCCGAACGCGATGCGCAGCGTGGACTTGGCCCGGTATCCGGGTTCATCGAATTTCTCGGTCAGTCCGCGCACCACGACGAACGGGACAATGTGGTGCAACGTGCCCAGCACCGCCGGCACGAAGAATCGCACCAGACACAGAAACTTCCAGACAATCAGCAAAGCCACCACCGGTCCACGCTTGTTGAGGATCGCGGAATCGACGCTTAACTCGGCCGCCGCCACGTCGTTTCGATACTTCGCGATCGCGTCGGCCACGCGTTCCGTTCGCGGGCGATCGGTCGAGAGAAAGTGGTTCATCGCGTTGGCGATTCGCTTGCGGCGTTTGATGGCTCGCACGCGGCCGGTGCTTTTCTTTGAGTCATCCGGAACGAGCGTTTCTAAGTCGTCCAGCCAAGCCTCCCACTGGGGTTCATCGAGATGCACGACGACATCCTTCAAGCGGCTTTCCAATTCCGCAGTCAGACTTCGCCGCGCCTTCCGCACGTTGCCATCGTGTTGCGCGAGGATCTGGTTCGCGTCAATCGGTTCACCAACCTGGATCCAAATCGACGTGCGTGACTGCGCTTTGTGTTCGTAATTGATGCCGATCGGCACGACTTGCAATCCCACGGCGCCTTCTTCGACAGCTCGCAGCGTCATTCGCGCGGCACCGGATCGCACCATGTCCACGTGAGCCTCGTCGGTCGATTTTCCTTCCGGAAAGATGCCCATGGCCGAGCCCTCGACCAGTGCTTTGGCTCCGACGTTCAAGCTTTCCATATTCCGCCGCACCTGCTTGGAATCGTCGCTGCCGCGATACGCGGGGATCATGCCCAGAGCCCGCATGACCCCGCCGATCACCGGCATCTCGAACAGCGGAGCCTTGGCCATGAATCGCACCGGTCGTTTGGTCGCAATCCCGATGATCACGGGATCGACCAGCGAATTCGGATGATTCGCGCACAACAGCACTGGGCCGGTTTGCGGGATCCGTTCTTCACCGCTGATTTCGATGCAGGGATAATACCGGCGAATCAGCCATCGCATGAACAGCCGCAGCAGCCCGCGTGACTCGGTCAGACGTACTTGTGGCACCTGATTTGCGGTTTCTTTCGGGCTGCTTTCACTGATGATCGGAGATTCGCTGTCATTTGGAGTGGGTTCGACGTCGCTCATGTCTGACCTTTTCTGGGAACTCGATCGCGGCGGTGACGTCGATCACATCTGCCGAAGACCGGCAGGCAGAAGTGTTAGACTCTTTGTCAGGCGAACGTTTTCAGATTCGACGGATTCGGATTGAATCGCGCGGATTGCGCTCACAAGCGAGCCGACCGCCACCGAAGCGGAACGTCGTTCGAGTGATTACATTATCCGCGCGAGTGTGTCTCGCGTGTTCCGTTCGTATTCGCCAAATTCCTGTCTTGCGACGGGAACTCCTGCCCAATGGTCTCAGAGTTGTGGGTTTTCGTGGGTGAGCCGTTGGCCGTAAGGCCTCGGGCACAGCTCGGTGCCCGGTCGCTTACGCGTCACGGCTCACAACTCTGGGGCCATTGAACTCCTGCCCATCGCTATCGCGGCTGAAATCACGGTGCCCTTGTCATGAAGAGCTTTTGTCTGCTGGTTGCTCGTTTCGCTCTCCCGGCCTGGTTCGGAGCGGCCACCCTGTTCGTGATTACGAGCGTTCGAGAACAAGTTTCGCAAGCCTTCGACTTTGCGACTAAGGACCAATTGGCGCTGGTCCGCTTTCCAGCGTACTACTGGTTTGGCTTCGTCTTGGTGGGCGTGTCGCTGGCGTGCTTGGTTGCCGCACGGAGCCATTCCGCAGTCTCGACTCGACGAATGCGCTGGAGTGTGGGCTTGGTGATCGCCAGCTTGTGCCTGATGGTCGTGGACTACTTCTACATCTACGAACCACTGGCAGCGTTGATTCATCCGGTGGGCCAAGAGCGAGTCGGTCAATTCTTGGCCGACTTCACCGCATATCACAACGCATCGAAGTACATCAACTTCCTGGACGGCTGCCTGTGCATGGCGGCCGGGCTGTTGATCAGCACGCCTCGAACGAATCCGTGAGGCATCCACGCGGGATCGTCGGTGCGATCCGCCAGCGCAAAAACAAAGCGTCCTGGGTGACCACACCACCCAGGACGCCTTTGAACCGACGGAGACAAGTGCGGGCCAACGCCTGTCTCCGCTGTGGATTTCATAATGCACCTTGTGTGCCGTTGGCGTTTTTGTTCGTGTTTTGTTCTTAAGTCGTTTTGCCAGCACGTGTTGTCAAAATCTGAACGAACGACACATCCGCTGGTCACCGGCATCGACTGCGGCATTATGCGTCGCGCGCGGAATTGATGCTCGATTTTGCACAGAATCATCGGTGGGCGAAACACAGAACGCTCCAGTCGCCAAACCGGCGATCCTGGAGCGTTTGCTAAACCGCTAAGGGACGAAGCCGAAACAACTTGAACAATTAAGGGGCGACGCTGAAATTAAACCGGCATTTGATGTAGTAGCTGGATTCGCCAGAATTCAGTCT
>JAQBZS010000630.1 GCA_027622115.1 Planctomycetota bacterium
CGCGATCAACACGAATTGCTCGCCAGCAGCGGAATGCTCGCAAAATCACCGATTCCGGTCAGCGAGTTCCGCCGCATCGTGCCGTTTCTGGAGTCGATATTTCAAACATTGCTCGACAGCGAATTGAAGGACACCGAACAGCTCAAGAATTTCGACGGTCGACGATTTCTGACCAATACGGGCGGTCAGTTGATTCGTCAACTCAAGCTGGCCACCAAGGAATTCCTGCCCAACGTGACTTGGGAGCAGTATTCAAAAGACGCGGTGCTCGTGACCGCCCTGAATGTCGATGGCGATTCGGCGGTGGTCGAAGTGATGTTGCGCGGCAGCGCGCTTCCGCCGACGAATCTCAAGATGAGCCGCGTGGAGGGCTACTGGATTCCGGCGGCGTTGGCCTCGGGATGGGCGGCTTCAATTGCGGCGGCTCGAGGCGAGATCTCCAAGATGCCGCCGGTCACCAAGGAATCTCAAAACGTGCAATTGAAGTCGATTGCTGCCGTCAACGGATTGCTCGATGAGTTGGCGAAAGTCGAGACGGTTGACGAATTCAACGTCGCCGCCGGCAAGCTGCTCGGAGGGTTCTTTCCAGGAAACATCTCGGAAGCCGCGAACACATCACCGCCTTCCGCAGCGGCAAGTCCATCAACAAACACGGGAACCATCCACATCGTCGTCACGCAACTCTTGGATGACAAAGCCATCGACGAACTGATCGAGCGGTGGGAACGATTGTCGGACAAACCGGAAATCAGCGAGGTTGATACATTCACAAAAGACGGGCACACGGTGTTCGTTGTCAGTCCGGTCAGCGACTTGAAGACATTTGCCGAGGGGATCGACTTTGTCGACTCCGTGGATTTGGATCCCAAACACAATGCGATTCGAATCACGCTCCCGAAACCGACCACCAAACCGTAGAAGCTATCGGAAAAAGGGGTCTGACCCTCTCCGGCCTCAGTTTTTGCCGGGGTTTAGCGAGGCCTCCAAAGGGTCAGACCCCTTTTTCAGATAGCTTCTAGTCAAACTGCTGGGTTTGAAGTCATTTGAAGTCGCTCGGACCTCGAAAACCGCGAATTTGACGGGTTGCCTGTTCCGTTCCCGGCTCGGTGGCCGGTAGGACGGGCGGCACCCGATTCGCCTCGCCGTTATCCAGCACGCGAGGTGCCTTGAGTGGCGATTGATCGGCCGGAGTGGGCATGGGCGTCGATTCGCGCGTCGGCATTGGACCCAGCATCGGGTCAAGCACCGACTCACTCGACGGAAGAAACGATTGATTGCCGGAATGGTGATAGGCACGTTCTTGTCGGCAGGCTGGGATCATGCCGGTCAACACGACAGCGGTGATGATGATGACGATGCGTTTCATGTGACTTGGTCCTGAGGGATGATGCTCTTCGGGTTGAGAAGCAGATGGGCTTCCAATCGATATTGGCAGTGGACTACTCGTAGCTGATCGCGCCTGGTTGAACCGATTCGCCATAACTACCGCCTTGAAACGATTGGTCTTCAAAGCCGTGATCATGAATCGAACCGTGGCCGGAATAGAATTGCGATGGCGCTTCAGACCAGCCTCCTCCGCCGTCACCGGGGCATGTGGAACACGCTTTCTTGGCACAGCCGGTGATCATCAGGCCAAGACTCAGGACAGCGACACACTGAGCGAATGAACGAAATCGAGTCATGAATCCACCTTGGATTGGGGGAGAGAGCGATGAAAGCGAATCGCGGCAGAGATGGATTTGGCCGCGATATCAGAGGTGCAAAGCATTCATCGACCGGCGAAATGTGCCGTCTACACACGCACCAGCACTTTCTGCCGGTGTGGCGAGCAAACAGTCTCAACATGGCGAATGGCCAAACCACGGAGACTTGATAAACAGCAACTGCCGCTCCAGTCCGCACGACGGAAACGATTGTGCCGAGTTGTAAACGTCGTGCTTAGCCCGAGAGTAACGGATTTGACGAGTCGGGTGCCCGCGAAACAAAGTATGAAGCGACCCGAAGGGACTTTGCGGATGCTCTGTGTTAGGCGACCTGTTTGAACGGTTGGTAACCATAATACTTTGGACGCGAATCGAGCCGCACGTGAAGCCACGACACCGTCTTCAAAATCCACGCGAGCGGAGCGTGATGGCTACTTTCGAAGACTTCATCGATCCGGAATGTCCCTGCCCTTGATGTTGCGCAACAGGACGTCATCCGGTCGGCGGTCGTTGACGGTCTCCAGTGACTTCAACGATTTGATCAGCGTCCGCTCCTCTTCGTTGCGAATCGAACACGACAGACCGCGCACGCCGACATCATCCATGCCGGGATTCCGTCGCAGCAGCTCGTCTCGCGCATGGCGCGTGTTCGCAGAGCGGCGTTCACCTCTCCTTCAATCCGAAACGTCGCCCCACCATCACCGGCCGTGTCGTTGGTCGTTGCGCCGTTGCCCGTCACGGCCGGATTCGCCAGCTCGGCCATCCTGCCGACGGACTGGCTGTTGATCACACCCACCCAGTTCAATGACTGAAGCTGGCTGGCCTGTTCCGTGTTGTGAATCAGACAGTTGAGTCGCTCCACCTGCCGGAAGTCGTGCAGCTTCGAGTAATCGTTGACTTTCGAACCTCGGATGTTCAACGACAGCAGCGGCAGCTCGCGGATCGGATCGAGGTCGGACACTTGCGTCGCGGCAATCTCCAGAAATCGGATCCTGCTGCCGGTCAACGCGGACAGATCCGAGATCGGACACTCGTTGATCGACAGGCTGTTCAGCGATGAATCGGTGACAAACGACAGATCGACCGGATCATTCCGCCCGCCGATGTTCAGGTATTGCAGTTGCGACTTCGTGACTCAGGACAGGTCTTCGGGAAGTCGGGAGCGGTAGAGACTCAACTCTCGAAGCGGCTTGTCGAGCAGCGGCGCGAAGTCCTTAAGATTCGGGCAAAACTCCAGAGTCACGTGAACAAGCCGAGTCATCCCCGCCAGCGCACTCAGATCCTCGATCGACCGCCGTGCGCCGAAGCCTGCGTAGTCGAGCCCGAACTCTTCGATCCCGGCGAAGACGGCCGGCGGCGAGATATCCGCCACCAACGGAGATTCCGAATGCCACTCCCGCACGACTCCGTCGCGGATCACAAACTGTCCGGCTTCTTTCATGCCCGGATTCAATCGCAGAAGTTCGCGTTTCGCATGATCGATCTTCGCGGTCAGATCGTCGGCCGTTGATTGATCCACTGTCGTTGTCGGGGATCGGCAAACGGTCGCTCTGCAATTCGGTGAGATTTCGATCGTCGAGTCCCGTTTCATTCAGATCGCTCGACCGGAAATAGTCACGTCTTGTTCTTCACCGACATGAAAGACGGGAACGATGTGGTCGTGCTGAAACTCGGCAATCGCTCGCGCTTCGCGAAGAAACCGCCGCCGCGCCGACTCGTCCGACGACCGCTCGGGCCGCAGCACTTTGACCGCGACCGCCCGGTTGAGCTGCTCGTCATAAGCCGAAAAGACAATCCCCATTCCGCCGACACCGAGCACTCCGTCGAGCCGAAACGTCCCGATCGGCACTGGCTCGGAATCCTGCCCACCGAAGACGTTGTGAGCCCACGCCATCCAGTCGCGGTTGAGCCGCGGGATTTCTTCGAGTCGACTCAACAATCGCAGTAGTCGCTGCTCTTTGGCCGAATCGCCCGCCGGTTCAGGAGTCGCTCCAGGCCTGCACCGAAGTCGAACGCCGAGCCACAGTCGACATGCCGATCACCTCGACCGGTGGGAACCGGGCTAGGGTGTTGAAAATCTGGGATTGACTCGGTGATCTGCGGCTTTTCCCTGACGCTACCGTTTTCTATGTGCTCTCCTGGGCGTTCCGCTCTCCACCGACCCCGCGTCGGTGGAAGCACGACTGACAAGCTACCCCGGCTTTCATCAAACGGCTAATAGGCACTGGAATCATGGGGGCTTGATTGAAAGATGAAAGTCGCGCTGCCCAACTAACGTCCTATGACTGAATTGATTTCGGTTTTTTCCTAGGCATCACAAAACGCCCTTGAGCCTCACATCCGCGAGTGCTTACGCTTCCCTCGCTCCTCCCAGGCAGAAAGATCGACGGCACGTGACAACTGGGCTCGTGTGCCGATGATTGAAACGAGCTAGACGCAAGTCGTCCGGCGGACACGGCTGGAGATGAGCTTTTTTTGCGCGAATGCGATCCGGCGGCACGACTGCGTTCAGATTCCCGCAAGCATCGGTTCGGCCACGCGTGTGTCTTGCCGTGAATCGACAAATGACACATACTGTTCAGGAATCTCTTCGTTGTCTTCGTCATCACCGAACAGTGACAGTTGCTTCTTCGGTTCCTTCGGCTTAGACGGTTTCGGCGTGGAGATCGGACACGCGATGTGCAGATCGCCGGCGCCGTCAGCCAGGTCGATCATTTCCGAGTCGCCCATTCCCGGTTCACCCGACCAGACGCGGACGCGCGGTTGCGAGAACATCTGGGCGTTCGCCTTCGTCACGCAGCCAATTCGTTCGTCGCTCATCCGCACGTAAGTGCCTTCGCAGAGAAACGTCCGTTGGCCATGCCGTTTGGCGGGCACTTCGGATTGTTGAACCGGAGTGTTGGTGGAAACCTGCTCGTCCAATTTTGGGAGCGCGGTCTCAATAGCGAGTTCCGAGTCGTCCGATTCCGACAAGTCGATAATCTCGGCTTCATCGGGCGATTCATCAGGATGCCGGACTTCCACCACCGGATTGGTGTAGTCATCGCCATTTGATCGAATGACCTTGCCGATGCGACCGTCGCTCAACCGAATGAACGACCCGATCGGAAAGAGCGACAGCGTGTGCAGTAATGCTCGAATGACTTCTGGATCGAACATCCCACTCCGAGCACCTCGCACCATTTCCAACATGGCGAAGTGCGGCAGCATGGCCGGTCGATACGGTCTCGGCGAGATCTTGGCCACGAACTCGTCCGCGATCCCGGCGATGCGGGCCAATAAGTGAATTTGCTTGCCTTGTCGCTTGCGCGGATAGCCGGATCCGTTCCAGCGTTCGTGCAATTGATAGGCCACCATCCGCGAGCCCTGAGGCAACTCCTTAATCTCCTTGATCATTTCAAAGGTGTAGATCGGGTGCTTGGTGATTTCGAGGAACTCAATCGGCGTGAGG
>JAQBZS010000631.1 GCA_027622115.1 Planctomycetota bacterium
GCTACTACATCAAATCCGGTTTAATTTCAGCGTCGCCCCTTAATTGTTCAAGTTGTTTCGGCTTCGTCGCTTAGCAACATCGCTCCTGAGCAAGATTACTCGCCAGCCGGCAACGCTCACGCCTTTCGAATCCGTTTGGCGCGGCGCAGCTCTTGGCCTGGTTGAACATCGCCCTCTCTTCCCGTCTTGGAACCGAAGCCCGCTTCTCGCTCCGATCCTGACATGCAGCCTCGACCGAAATCACAAATAACTCATCAAGTAAGGAAACGACTGATGTCCAAGCTTGCTTCAACGCGGACCATGACGATCTGCGTCTTGGCAGCCATGCTGGCCATATCCCACGCGCGACTCGCCAAGGCCGCCGAGCCGCAAAGTCGAGTCGAACTGGCTCTGGCCAGTGCGGCAAAGGCGAAGACCTACACCTTTCTATTGATCTATCGCACAAACGATGCAGCCACGCAGTCGATGTATCAGTTGCTTAAGACGGAATTGTCGGAGCGGCAGAACGCGACGTTACAGCCGTTGCAGATCACGGACTCGTCAGAACAAAGACTGGTCGATCGGTTTGACGCGACGCGTCTCCCGCTTCCCGCAACGGCAGCCATCGCGCCGAACGGTGCGATCACGGGTGTGTTCCCTCAGAAACTCACGTCGCAACAAGTGGCCGACGCAATCGTCTCGCCTGGTTACGCCGAGTGTCTCAAGGCGATGCAAAGTAAACGCATCGTGCTGCTCTGCGTGCAGCCGGAGCAAGGCGGATTCGTACCGAAAGGGGTGCAGTCGTTTCAGGCAGACAAGACGTATGCCGGTCGAACGCAAGTCGTCAACATCCGCGCAACCGACCCAGCCGAGGCGGGATTCCTCACCCTACTCAAAGTCCGCACGGATACTGCATCGCCGGTCACCGTGTTCATGGCCCCGCCTGGCGTGTTGCTGGGCAAGTACGACTCGACCGTGACGCACGCCACGCTGATGAACAAGTTGGTCGCGGCTGGAAAGTGCTGTGACGACAAGAACTGCAAACACCGCCAAGCCGTGCAGTCAGCGGCGGGATCTTCGGACACACGCCGCCAGTAATTAGCGGTTGATCAAACTAACGTCGCGCGATGGATCGCCATGACACAGCTCAAACGATCACGTTGAATGGTTTGGGGGCGACGCATGGAAGTCGTCTGCCCCTGACCAATCAGCTTGTAAGTCGACAGGGCGAATCATGAATTGGAAGACATTGATCTGGAAAGAACTGTGGCAGCGTCCAACCGCGATGCTGACGAGTTTGATTGCGGTCGCGCTCGGCGTGATGGCGCTTGTGGCCGTGCAAAACATCACGGTCTATTCGGAAGACGAGATTTCTCATCGCATGGAGAAACTCGGAGCAAACGTCTTGGTCCTGCCCTCGTCCGTTTCATTGCAGGATTACTACGGGGCCGACATGCATGGGAAAACCATGCCCGAGGAATACGTGACTCGGCTGGCGTTGGCTCGCATGCCCGGTGTGGAAAACCTGGCTCCGAAGTTATGCGTGGACGCGTTCGTTGGTTCGATCCCCATTACGCTCACTGGCATTTTACCTCGCTCCGAGTTTCAGGCGAAAACCGCATGGCAAGGGATCGGCATCTTCGGCGGTGGTGATGGCCTCTTGGGACTGAACCCAGTTGGTTCGGATCGCGGTTGCTGTGAAACGAAGGTCAATGTTTCAACAGACAACGACCCGACGTCTCTCGCCACGGAACGCACGGTTCAGGAGTTGGGCAAGCACGAGCTGATTGTCGGGGCTGATCTGGCCGCCCAACTGAGCGCTGATCCCGGCGACAAACTTAACGTGCTGGGTGACGAGTTCACGGTTCTTGTGGTGTTGCCGTCAACGGGAACGGTGGATGACGGTCGCATGTTCGCCCACCTGCATAGCGTTCAGCGGCTGTCCAACTCAGGCCCAGTTGTGAACGTGATCGAAATCATGGGTTGTTGTGATGACGCTGCGGGCAGTCTCGTCAGCGACCTGTCGTCGTTCCTGCCGGAGACCAACGTCGTCACGATCAAACAAATCGTCGAGACCCAGGTTGCGGTCAATGAATTGATGTCCCGCCTTTCATGGGTCTTCTTTTCGATCCTGCTCCTTGTCGGCGGTGCGAGCATTGCCAGCGTGATGTACGCCAACGTGTCCGAACGCCGCCGCGAGATCGGAACGCTGATGGCCCTGGGAGCCACGCCTGGTTACGTCACTCGTCTGTTTCTCGGAAAGGCGTCGATTCTGGGCATCACGGGCGGAGTGATCGGATTCGTGATCGGAACGACCGTCGCTGTGATTTTGGGCCCGCGTCTACTGGGCGTGCCTGTGCAGCCCATGCCCATCTTGTTGGGGATTGGACTGGCAACGGCCTGTGTGGTTTCCGTTGCCGCCAGTTACCTGCCAGCTCGTCGTGCGGCGCGACTCGATCCGTGTCTGTGCTTCTCTGAGAGTTGAGGGGCGAGAGTCGAGTGTTGAGAGACTTCGCTCGACCTCGACCTATCTCTGAAGCCACAACCCTCAACCAAAGGAAAAACGATGTACCAATTGGAAAACGTCAATAAGACCTACGAGCGGCGAGGGCAGACTGTAACGGCTCTGGCAGACTCGACGCTGGCACTGGCCGAAGGTGAGTTCGTTGCTCTGGTCGGACCAAGCGGCAGTGGCAAGACAACGCTGCTGTCGATGCTCGGAGGCATGCTTGCACCGACTTCGGGGCGCGTCCTGCTCGACGGCCAGTCGCTGTACGACTTGAGCGTACAGGATCGTACACGGCTGCGGCTCGACCGGATCGGCTTTGTGTTTCAATCATTCAACCTGATCCCGTGGTTGAGTGCGGTCGAGAACGTGCAGGTGCCACTCAGCCTTGCGGGAAAGCCAGCAACTGAGCAGCGTGAACGTGCGACCGAACTGCTTGACCGCGTTGGCTTGTCCGATCGGCTGGAACATCGACCGTCCGAACTGAGTCAGGGACAGCAGCAGCGAGTCGCACTGGCCCGCACGCTGGCCAACGATCCGAAGATCATTCTCGCCGACGAACCGACCGGCAATCTCGATCCGGCGTCTCGTGAAACCGCGATGGATTACCTGTCGGGCTTTCACGCCGAGGGCCGCACGATCGTGATGGTCACCCATGACGAATTCGCTGCGGGGTACGCGAATCGCACGCTGCAACTGGTCAATGGTGTAGTGAGCGACGAAACGGAAGTCGCTCGGGCTGCGTAGAGTCGAGCGACGAGACACCAACGTTCAGAGTTCGACGACGACCACTCCGGACTTCCAAAATCTTCAAAAGGTCTTGCGGAAGAAGTTTCTGGAGAGGTCCCGAGCCCATGCTGCAACGGGCAGGATACCAGCCTTTGCGAAATCTGCCGATTCCTTGCTCAGCAGTTCGGTGGAAAACAGGTCGTCGGCAATGTGCTGCCCGAGACGTCGGTAGGCTTCGAACTGGTCGTCTTCGAAAACTTGGTCCGCAGTCGACTGATGCGGGAATTCCGGGAACCGACGGCGATAGTCGTGAATGTAATCCGGTTCATTGCCGGTGATCGACAACTTGACGTAAATCAGCAGGCCGGTGACGTAATCTCCATTTCCTGCCTTCGGGTAATGAATCTTCCCCACGGCGAAATGTCCGCGGCTGTAGCGCTCGCGTTCTTTCACGGCTCTGACAACTGCGTCGGCACCCTTTTCATCGTCGCGAGGTTTGGCATCGGTCGGAATCACTTCGACCCAATTCAGGCGATCGATATCCATTTCAATATCGACACCCAGATCGACACTCGCGAAATGTTGTAGCCGCATCAGGCTGGGACAGTCGAGATTGGGATCGCATTCGCCGTCGATGGCGATGATGTATTTGCAGCGTCGCCGCAGAAGTTCGTAGATGCCGAGATTCTCGATATGTCCGCCGTCGGACAGGTTGACGTACGGCGCTGCGTATTCTCGACCCAGGAACCAGCGACGGTGGTCCATCCTGTTGAACGCTTCGCGCATCAGATACGTCGGCCCTGGAGCGGCCAGCCGGTTTAGGTGCAGTTTGTCGATCAACTTCCCGCAACATCCGCTGGCCGGTCGCCGCAGCCAGTACCCGAGTCGCACGTTGAGCATTGTCAGCAGGAAACTGGCTCCGCGAATCGAACCCATCCCCATTTGTGGAGCTGCCGCTGCACCGGAAATCGCAACTGCGGTTCCAAGGTCCAGATGCGGGTCTTCATTTTCCCACTGGTCGGTGGATGTGTACCCCAGGACCAGACTGCCGCAGAAGTGCTTCGAAAACAGGAAGAAGTCGCAGTCTCGACCGCGCAGTTCGGGAACGTTGGACGACGGCAAATTCAATGCAGCATTGATCAAGTGGTACGGGGCCGTCGAGCGACTCGTCGCCCGGAGTGCCGACAGCGGTTGCGGATCAACGCGTTCCACGGACGAACCCTGCTGTCGCAGCAGGTACGTTTCAGCCAGGCGATTGCGGTAGTAGCGGTGCAGCGACGTGAAGTTCACGTTGACGAATGCCGCGTAACCGAGACTGAGAAGCAGTAGTCCTCCCAGTAGCCGTGTGGCAGTGACCTCGATTCCTTCCACTGCGAAAATCACACCGGTGGAATCGGCCACATAGACCCGAGACAATTCGAAATAGGCGTAGACGAGCAGAGCCGGCCCGGACATCCAGAACAGGCCGAACAGCAGCTTCTGCAAACGCGGATGCGATTTACCGAGTTGACGCAGCCAATCGCTTCGCGCCGCGATGAAACCAACGGCGTTGACGAGGCTGATGACGGTCGCCCGCAGAGACCAGCCGCCACCCATCGACTCCCCTGAGCCAGTGCCCTCTCCGCGCATCCAGTCACCGACCGCATGCATCCACGTGAGGTAGCCGTAATGCGCCAATGGCAAGTACTCGACGGCGGTTGCGACCAGTGCGAGTGCAAATGCCCCGACCGTAGTCAGCTCCCACCAGCGACAAAACTCTGCCCGGATTCGTCCCCGTCGGCCAATGCGCTGAACGACCGGCAGAAAGAAGAGTAATCCCACACTCACGGCCCACAACGCAATCGGCGGCTCTGACATCGAAAGCACGTCCTGCGACGGGCCGCGTGGCTGGGGTTCAGCCCGCACGCGAGAATACAGATCGGACAGCGTGCCGGTGCTG
>JAQBZS010000632.1 GCA_027622115.1 Planctomycetota bacterium
GTTCCGGCACGGACTGCCGGAACTGCGCGGAGCTTGTTCCGGCGCTGAACGCACGTTCTGACGACGCCTGAAACCGCTCAAAATTCCCCAAAAACCGGAAACCAATGTGTTGATCGACGTGATAATGGGACAGGGCCTGGGTGTCCGTTTGAACTAATCGATGAAAGGTTTGCCATGGCGACAGGAAAGCAGTTGGTTGTCGAAGCCATCGAAAAATACCACTCCGCGTCCTTAAACTTTGCCTACGAGGCAATCACGAACGCTGCGGTCCGCGAAGCGTATCTCCGCGAGATCCAGGCCATGTCCGACAGCATGTTGAAGGCCTATGAGTCCGGACAATACACGGCCGAGGAAGCCGCCAACCTTGCGAATCAATTTCGAAATCAGATTCTCGATGCTTCGCGTGCACGGCAAACGACGCTGGGTAAGAGCGTCTCTGAAGCCCTCAAGAAACAGGGCAAGGCCGTTGAAGAGCTTCTGAACAAATATGCTCTCGACCGTTTCAAGAAGACCTTCGACAGCCTTGACGACGCCGCGAAGGAAGAAGTGTTTGTTGAGGTCATCAAGGCTGCGGGACGTGATCGCAAGATGGCCACCACACTGGCGTCACGCCTGAAGTGGGGCGGTCGTGCCCTGGTGGTCCTAAATATCGGTATTGCGCTCTACAACATCGGCAGTTCGGAAAGCAAAGCTTGGTCGACCGGCCACGAACTCGCCAAGGCAGGTGGCGGCATTGGTGGTGGTGCCGCGGGCGGTGCGATCGCCGGCATCTGGTTTGGACCGGTTGGCATCGCGGTTGGAGCCGCAGTCGGCGGAATCCTGGGAGTCGTGGTTGCCGATCAGACCTATATTGGGATGGCCGGCGCGGAACGGCAGCAGGCCCGTGATATTGTGAACAAATACGCCGGCGTCTTTGGCACCGACGAGGATGCGATCGCCAAGGCCTTGATCGACCGATCCGGCATCAACATGGATGAGGTTCACGTCGTCTTTCTCGAATTGGACGAGAATTACAACAGCGATGCGGATGACGTTGCCTACTTGTACGTCAATCTGGTGAAGCAAAAGGGTGGCTCGCTGCTGCAAGCACTGAAGCTGAATACCCAATTGAGAAATCTGCTGATTCGCATTCTGGACGACGGTTGGACGACCGGCGAAGAATACAAAATGATCGACTACCTCAAACAACTTTGAAAGAAGTGCGACCAACAAACGTGAATAGAAACCCCACGGAAACACCCAGCTTCCAGTCACGGCTCATCCGCTCAGCCGATGATCCGCAAGGACCGTTGGTGCAGTTGCTGATCGACTCGGTCGATTGCGGCCCGCGGTTATGCGGGGCAGTCTTGGAGTATCAATTCTGTTTACGCGACGGGCGGCACGTGCTGTTTCTCACCGCGGATTGCCCCTATGAAGAGACGCTCCATATCCACTTGCTGTCGTCCACTTTCGAGCGGCTTGATGGGCTGGAACTCGGGGCGATGTATTGCTCCGGAAGACTCAGAGATGTTCGTGTGCTGGAGGGCGGCGATGTCACTCCCGACGTGATCGAATTCGATTTCATTCATTCCGCGAGATGCCGCATTCGAGTTCTACACCGTCCGCAATTGGTGCTTTTTCCGCGATGGACCTGCGGAGTACGGCGAAGCGGGCCCTGGTTTCGTCAGTACCTCGAATTTGAAACCGCATCGTGAGCCGTTCGCCTGTCAAAAAAACACCCCGCATCGATCTCGATGCGGGGTGTTTGACATTCAAGACTTCGGTGCGACTTAACAAACCTCTACGCAAACAAGTCGGTCACGGCTGCGGCCTTAACCAGTTCGCGTGGTTGGTTGAGGTGGTTGTACACCAGCGTTTCGGGGTTGATCCCAAACGCGTGGTAGATCGTCGCCAACAATTGACCGGGATGAACCGGATCCTTCAACGGGCCGGAGCCGGTCTTGTCCGACTGGCCATGCACGTTTCCGCGTTTGATGCCCGCTCCGGCGATCATCGAGGTGTAGCAGTAGGGCCAGTGATCTCGACCGTCGTCGCTATTGTTGTTGCCCGAAGTACTCAGTCCTCGCTGGGGGCTGCGACCGAATTCGCCGACCGCGATCACCAGCGTTTCGTCCAGCATGCCTCGTTCGTCCAAGTCGCTGATCAACGCGGTCAAACCGCTGTCCAACATGGGGCCGGATTGGTTCTTCATGCGGCCTGAAAGTCCCTGATGCACGTCCCAGGAGTGGTTGTCCGAATTGGCGACCTTGGGCCATACAACTTCGACAACTCGCGTGCCCGCTTCGACCAACCGTCGAGCCAACAGGCAACTTTGACCAAACGTGTTGCGACCGTATCGATCGCGTGTCTCGGTGGACTCGCGCTTGATGTCGAATGCGTCGCGGGCTCGGCCGGAGATAATCAAATTCAACGCTCGATCGTAATTCTCGTTGAGCTTGTAATCCTTGACGGCTCGGTCGACTTCCGGCATGCCTCGGTTGATCTTGTCGCGAAGTCGGGCTCGGCGTTCGAGGCGTTTGGCATAGACGCCGGGCCGCAGTTGCAGGTCATCGACACGAATCTTGTCCATCTTCGTGTTGTCCAGGTCGTCCCCAGGCGGATAGAGATAGTACGGGTCGTAGGCTTTGCCCAAGAATCCCGCCGTGCCGGCCTTGCCAACAACATTGCTCTCTTGCAGTGGCCGAGGCAGCATGACGAACGGCAGCATCGGCACTTCCGGCGGCTTGATGCGCACGATGTTGGAGCCGAAGTTGGGGAAGTCCTTGGGACTTGGCGGTTCCAACTGGCCGGACGCACTCACCTTGTCGGTCGTGTAGCCGGTCATCATCTGATAGATGGCGGCGGTGTGGTTGAACAGACCGTTCGGCGTGTAACTCATCGAGCGAATCATTGTCACCTTGTCGGTGATGTTCGCCAGCTTCGGCAAGATTTCGGTGAATTGCAGGCCCTTCGTTTTTGTGTCGATGGGCTTGAACACGCTCTTCACGTTGTCCGGCACGTTGGTCTTCGGATCCCACAAATCCAGATGGCTTGGACCACCCTGCAGGTAGCAGAGGATGATGCTCTTCGCCTGACCCCATCCCGGCCCGCCACCCATGCCGGATTCCTTCGCCTGTGCCTGCATTTGCAGCATGGCACCGAGTGAAAGACCGAGCATCCCGGACCCGCCGACTTTAAGAATGTCGCGACGAGTGACTCCCAATTGACGATCACACAAGTCTTTACCAGGCTGTCCGGGAATTACGAGCATCTTCCGACTCCATGTAATGAGGTAAAGGGGGAGACCCCCGACGAGAACTTCAATCGAAAACGGAAATTCGCGCGATCATCGATTAAACAGGAACGATGGGCTGTTGATCAACCCCCAAGCCGTGTCCTGCGCAATCGTCAATCGCGGGTTCTTCAACTGCGTCTCGCTGTCTTTCACGTCGGCTCGAAGTTGAACCAGGTGAGCATCCAGCGGTATCGGTCGACTTTCCAACGCCAATCGATCTTGAAGCTGTTTCAGTTTGGGATCGATGGGACGCGGTTTCTTGGCGTTCGCCAGTTCTGTTTGTCGCTGCTTCATTAAGGCATCGACACCTTGATAGAACTTCTTCAGTTCGGCCGTTTGCTTGTCGTCGCGTTTGTCGGCCGGAACCTTGAGGATCGACGCGACCAATGCCGGCAACCCTTTCAGCAAGACGGGTCTGGGAGACGTCGTGATCGAGATTCGAAACTTGCCGAGTGCGTGTTTGCCGTCATCGAATTGATGGTTGATCGAAAAGTTCAGTTCGGTGCTACCTTCGAACGTGATGTCGGTCTTGGTCTCGAAGATCGCGATGTGGTCAACGCCGAACTTCGGTGACGCCGCCCAACCGTTTCCTGTTCCGGGAGCCTGGCCGTCGATCGCGGTCTTGACGTCGTAGCCCTGTTGGCTGAAGTCGGCTTGAGCGTTTTGCAAGACGACCTTCTTGGCTTCGGCGGGTTTGCCTTTCGGTCCTGCGGTGACTTCGAACTCGCTCACCACATAGTTGCCGTTCTGCGGACGTCCTGGCCCTTTCGCTGGTAATCGCGCGTCGGCCAGTGCTTCCAAGCGAATTCCCGTGATGCCTTGCAACGGCGTATCCGCGGTGAGCTTGTAGACGGTCTTGCCTTCTTTCCCGCTGGCGAAGATGGACAGGTCTTTCTCTTTGGTCAGCTTGGCTCCGTTGGTCGACTCCAGTTTTGAAGGGTCGATCGGAGTCCACGCGGTGGCTTTTTCCATCTGCTTTGCCCAGGCCGCCAACCGAGCCGGAAATTCTTGTTGAGCTTGCTTCACTGCCGCTTCGGCTGCGGCGATTTTCTGCTTCTGCTCATCGTTGAGCTTTTTCTCTCGCGGTTCAATTTCTTTCTGGTAGGCCTCCAGATTCGACTTCGCTGTCGCGATGCGAGCCAGTCGGGCGTCTTCGCGTTGCTTCATGACCGGGGCGAGCTTTGCTTCGTACGCCTGCAATTCGGCCATGAACGCCGCGTGATACTTCGGCAAATTGGCCTTCTCTGCCAGAATCGCCGTGACCTCGTCCTTGGTGGCGTGGCGGTTCAAGATTCGCAAGAACAACTCATCGACGAACTGGGGATCCCCAATCTTCGATGCGGCAAGCTTTGCCAGGGCGTTGCTCGGATCGCTGACGGCGTCGTTCAGTGTCGGGCCGCTGACGAGTGCCATCACCGGTCCAAGTTGCAAACCGGTCGATCGCTCGCATTCGCAGGAACTCTCGCGAGCAGGACGGCCCAGATTGGCCAGAAAACCGCTCGGCAGTTTGGCACCGGAGTCCGGCAATTCGGCGGCTCGCGTTCCAGGCGGAACTCCGGGCAACTTTGTCTGAGATCCCGTCGCCGCGTGAAGTGCGTCGTACAGCACTTCTGCCGGAAGCCGGCGTGCCAAGGCATGCGAATAATTAATGCGGTCATCGACATTCCATTCGTTGGTCGTCAACGACAACTGGTACGTCCGCGACTTGCAGATCAACGCGATCAGCTTTCGCACATCAAAGCCGCTGTTGACAAACTCGGCCGTCAGCCGGTCGAGCAATTCCGGGTTCGTCGGTGGATTTCCGGCTCGGATATCATCGAGCGGTTCGATAAACCCACGGCCGGTCATGTAGCCCCAAACTCGGTTGACG
>JAQBZS010000633.1 GCA_027622115.1 Planctomycetota bacterium
TAGCCACCCTCGCCAGGGTCCGTACCGCGAAACCACCGTCTGGCGACGGTGGCTACAATTGATAGATTAACCCGAAAGGTCGTCCTGGATCACGAGCGGTTGCTTCACCGTGACGGCGTTTGTTCGCAGAGCCGTCCAAGTCGTTACGCCGATGAGGCATTGACTCGGATCGAAGCCCTCTTCGAATGAATAGGTGAATTCGAGCGAGCGTTCATCCGGACGAAAGACGCGAGTGAACGGAAATCGATGCGGTTCAAATCTGCTCTGCGTCGACTTTGTGCCGAGTTCCATTCGCAATTTGGTCAATTCGGAAAACACGGGGTCGCTCTCGGTCAGCGCGTCCCGCCCAGGTGACTTCGCGATGATCGTCACCGTCCGATTGACAATATCAATGCGTGGTTTTTCGGCCAGTTCCAGCGTCAGATTCTCCGTCAAGCGGAACAGCCCGGCTTCACTGGTGAGCGACACGGTTTCGACATCCGGTTGCGTACGTTTCATCTTCCACCAAGCTCGAACTTCGGCCTTCGCCCCCTTGGGCCAATCGTGCACAGTGACTCGCCATGTGGGAATCGACTGGCGAGGTTCAAGCTGCCATTCCATTTGTCTCAGCTTTTTCGATTCGTCGGACCGCGAGACTTGCGGATGGACCTCGAAGAAGATCTCCTCCGGTCGACGCACAAACAAAGCCGGATTCTTATGGTCCACCGCGAAGAGGAATCGCGCAGTCGATCGCGAATTGTTTACGCCGACCGTCACCTCTTCGAGGAAACTTCGATAACTGAATTGCACGGGATGGTCGTCCGGAACCGCTCCTTGGATGACGGCCGAGACCGATTTCTTGATTTGCGGAACCAGATCCTTGCGGTGCAGCAACGATCCACGTTCCAACTTGTAGACCAAGCGTTCACCGCCACTCAATTCAAGTCGCAATGGTCGGTCGCCGGCGAATGAAACGGTGTACGTTCCAACTTGCAATTCCTTTGTCACAGTGCCAAGTGAACCTTTCGTGTCGAAACCGGGTACTTGCGACGAAATGGTATAGGGCCTAGACATGAGCGCCTTTCCGAGCGCATTAGCGAGATCCTTGCCGTCCGGGGCATCGAAAAATGCGCCTCCCGTATCTTTGGCAAGAGCGCTGAGTTTTGTCTTGTCACCATCCGTAACTGCAAAACCGACGATACTAATCTCAACGCCTTGCGGATGGTGGGTAACATCGTCCTTTAGCACTTCCACTCGTTTTGCCAGAAGTGCTGGACTCACATCCTGCGTATCCGCTCCGTCGGTAATCGCCACAATCGTCCCACCGTTTGGGATATATTGCTTGACGACTTGTTGAATTGAGCCAATCAAAGGCGTGTTTCCAAATGGCTTCAGCAGTGTGAGGTCTTCCAAGATATCTTTGTAGTGGTCTGCCGTAAGTGGTCCGACGAGTCGAAGCCTTTGAATATCCGCGTAGGGTTTTTTCCCGTCTGCGGGAACCGGAAGAAACCGCTTTGGTAAGTCCGAGCGGACTCGAACCTGATCCCACGTGCCATTAGGGAATCTGAGTTGCTGAACGCGGTGCCCGTAGACAGTCAGCCCAACGTCACGACGGTCGTCATTCTCATGTTGCGTACGCAAGACGGACAGCGCTTCGCGTAGCGTATTCACCGCTTTGTTAAAACGCAGTGGGTCCGCTTCAGCACCCATGCTGTTCGAGCAGTCCAAGATGAACATCACGGAACGCCGATCATCGCCCTCGACCATGATCTCGCCTGCGACATCGGCGGGTTTCCAATGAAACGCCACGCCTTTCTTGCGGCACGCGTCGACTTTGACGGTCGGCAGCCAGCCTTCCCACTGATGCCCTCGAAAGACGAGTTTCAACTTGGCCGTCAACTCACCACAACCGGGGCCTTCTTCGAAATCCACCGGTTTCTTGAGCGTGAATTTTGCCTCGCCACCATCAGACGTCGTGACTTGTTGCCGACTGTTTCCCAAAAGCGTCAAAGGGTCCACGGAATTCTTATCCACCCACACCGCTGCATTGCCGCTTGGTACTTCACCTTTCTTGCGCAACGAGAGAATGAGTTGCTGCGATCCCTCAAGTCCAAACCTGACGGGAAAGGCCGAACCCTCCAGATGTGCCATCCGTCGTGATTCGCGTTGTTGATCGGCAGCACTTATATCGTCCTGCAACGTGTTAACGGGCATGATCGGCGCAAGTGACCCGGCGAGAGCATTGGCGGCATCCACGGCCTGCTTGGAAGCGAGATCGAACCAGGGCTCACCTCTTCCCACCGAGGCCCAAAAATCGTCCGCGAAACGTTGTGCATGGAACGTACACAATTCGGCCATCACGAAGGTCTGCAACGCCATTGCCGGGCCGTCGAATTTATCGAGAGCATTCGCGTCGTGTCCGTGCAGCGTGCGGGAAATGCGAGACGCTTGAAACAGATCGTCTCGCTTGCTTTGAGTTGATTTTCCGGCACGGTTGACCAATTCCTTGGACCGTTCGCGTTTGTACTGCCACGTCTGGCGGATCAACCTGCCGAGCTTGAGCAGTTCCTTTCGCTGCTCCGCACTACGATCTTCGGCAACCACGATCGACTTCCAAGCATTCCACAGGTCGATGCTTTGCTGCGACCCGTGTATGCCCAATGTGAGCACATGATTAATCCACAGTGCTCGCCATTGAGCAGCTTCAACGGCCATACGTGCAGCATCCGGCACGCTCGTCTTCCAATTCTTGTCCGTATTGGATTCACCGGTTTCAATCTTGATCGTGTTGTCATTCAACGTGAATTCAAAAACCTCGCGCAGGTTTCTGAGTTCCTCGCGCAAGTCCGCCGGCAGCGAGGCGTATTGCAAGTACTCGTGGCTGTGCCGCCAACTGACTTGTTGAGACTGATTCTGGCGATTCTCCTTGAGAAACTGTCTGGCTGCGTCGCCGAGTCGCTTGTCGATGTCGATGAACTTGTCGCGAGCCGATTGCGCGTCGTTTTGCAGCGTTCGATACCAAGCCTCCTCATCGCCCAGTGGGAATTCGGCGACCTTCGCTTGAGACAACCGAGTTGCGAGCGATGCCGCTTCCGCGAACAACTGCAAAGTCTCAACCTCAATCCGTTGCAGTTTGTCTTCTGGGAGAATTTCGGCCAGTTGCAAGGCGGACGGAAGCTTCCATTTCTGCACGGCTGTGTCGACGTCGAGTTCTCCCGTGAGAATCCGCTCGTGCAGTTCCAAGACTCGGGAGCGATTCGAGCTTTTCACGTCGCGCCAAATCACAGCGTCCCGATTGGTTTCCGGGACGACCCATCGTTCCGACGCCCAGAACGCCAAGTCGGGCAGTTCCGTCAACAGGTGGTTCAGAGTGACGTGTGCCGCATGCACTGCGGTCGAAACTTGATTGGCTGTCCGATAGCGTTCGCGGGCCTGTTCCAGGTTGGCCGTAGCCTCGGTCACGCGTCCGGCGAACAGATCATCTTCGCCGCTACGACGAAACTCGTCCGCTTGCGTGATCAGCTTGCGAATCCACGAAAGTGCATAAAGCGTTTGATTCGCCGCTTGTTCGGCCAACTTGCGCGTTTCGACGGCAGTCGTGGCGACTTCCGACAAACCGGTGACGTTGGTCGGCAATAGTTCCGGGGCATCGAACAAAGCTCGCAACTGATCTTCCGGCACCTTCGGTTCCTCGGCAGCCAAACTCGCGTCGGGTTCATCCTTGTCCGCACTGCTGATCCGGCGAATCACCGTGTTATGGATGAACGATTCAGCTTGATTCAGCTTGTCCGTGGACTTGCCGTAAGTCGGTTTGGCGTGGTCCGAATCGCGTTGCAATTCGACGAGTTGGTTTTTCGCGGCGTCAATCAGTTCCTCGGCCTGCACCACTTCGCGAGCCCACAGGAGTTCTTCCGCACGCATGAGACGAAACGTGAATTGCCGCCACGCCAGAGGACGCCGTTCGATCGACGTCGACCACGCGTCAAACTGAATCGTCCCGTTTCTCAGTTTGTCACGGGCTTCCCACAGAGTCTGCAAACTGCGGGCTGCGTCCGCGATGGATCTCGGCTTGGCGTCGAGATTGCTGACGACCCCCGATCCGACCGCCAACAATTCGCTGTCCATCAAAGGAGAATCCGCAGGAATGATGAGCGCGTGTTGACCGGCGCGATCCCGGTTGTTGTTCACCCAGTTCCGCGAATGGACGTGAATGAATTCGTAGAGTTCGCGAACCGTAACGCGACTGTCACCGTCGCGATCGGCTTCTCCGGCAAGCGCTCGAAAAACGTAGTAACCAAAAACGGACTGCCCGCCGCCAAGGTGAGCGCTGGTGTAACTGACTTCTCCCGGGGCGCAGGACGTGATCACCACCAGGTTTTCGATACCCGCCACCGCCTTAGGGAGGTCGTCGAGGACGGCGTTGTCCAGCACGCCGAGCCTCCAGTCGGATTCGAATCGACACACATCAAGCAGCACGACCTTGAGCTGTTCGGCCGGCAGTTCGCCAAGTGCATCCCACAGGTTGCTGAGACTGACGAATCCGGTTTCATGCTTGGCATCGACCTGCATGACGTAAGCTCGTTCGGTATCTCGCGCGCCGAGTCGATTGAGATACAGCACGAATTTCTCTTTGTCCGCCACGCTGGCCAGTATCTTCTTGAAATCGGTGCCGGCATCCGACGATTCAACCTTGAGGCGGCGCAATTTGTCGAGCGATTGCAAAGCGTCTGCGTCATTGGGAGCAAATGAATTCGGCGGAAACGACGGGTTCAGAGTTTGCCTGGCCACGGCGACAATCACGTGCGTCTCGCCGCAATTGAGCCACGTCAACATCCAGATCCCCAACGCCATCAGCAGCGCGGCGACCAGCACGCCGAACGAGCGAGCTGCATAACGGCTTTTCCGCTTGTCGGACGGTGCCCCGGAATCCCAGCCCTGATTGGACGAATCCCGCCACGACCGTTCCTTGTTCGACCCGCCCGATGATCCACCGGACCCACCCTTGGAACCGCCACCGGCTCCGCGCCAGCCTGCATTCGGCATCTCATCCATCCTCAATGACAGTTGTTCGAAACGTGTGTGAGCTTACCCGTTGAACGCCGCTCATTCCTCTCACGATTTCGGAAACGGTGGGAATGGGGGTCGGGTCGAATGGTTCAAAGTT
>JAQBZS010000634.1 GCA_027622115.1 Planctomycetota bacterium
GCCAGACGGTGGTTTTGCGGCACGGCCCCCACCGTCTGGCGACGGTGGCTACGTCTGGTCGCGGCTCAGTCGCGTTAAACCGTTCGGCGTGGTTCAACGCCTGCGAGCACCGAGATTGCGTACGCCCGCGGCTAACGGTCAAACAACAAAGCCCCACAATTGGACGCGTGCTGAATTAACAACACGGGAGCGTCAAATGCAACGGTTCTCCGTCGGACTTGTGCTGGTTTCGATTTCGCTCGCTGCACTCGGATTGCTTCAAATCGCATCTGCAACCGAACCCGCAAAAAGCGTCGCCAAATTCGTGTCGGTTGAACTCAAGGTTCCGGACGGGTTCACCGTGGAACTTGCCGCTGCTCCTCCGTTGGTGGCGCATCCGACAATGGCCTGCTTCGACGATCGCGGGCGGCTCTACGTTTCTGAAAACGCCGGTGTCAACTTGTCGGCTGCGGACTTGGAAAAGGAATTGCCCAACTCGGTTCGCATGTTGGAAGACACCGACGGCAACGGTCGATTTGATCGGTCGACTGTGTTCGCCGACAAGATGACGTTTCCGATGGGCGGGGCTTGGTATCGCGGTTCGCTGTATGTCGCCGCGCCGCCAAACGTCTGGCGATTGCAGGATACGACCGGCGACGGCGTGGCGGATCGCCGCGAGATACTCGTCAACAAGTTCGGCTACACCGGGAACGCGGCTAGCGTGCATGGCTGTTTCGCGGGGCCGGACGGTCGCATCTATTGGTGCGACGGTCGACACGGGCACGAATTCCGTGACAAGGACGGCAAGCTCAAAAGCAAGCGAGCCGGCTCATACATCTTCTCCTGCCGGCCGAACGGTTCCGACGTGCGGATTCATTGCGGCGGCGGCATGGACAACCCTGTCGAAGTGGACTTTACGAACGAAGGCGACGTCATCGGCACGGTCAATATCTTCTACTCGCGGCCTCGTGTGGACTGCTTGGTGCATTGGCTCCACGGTGGCGCGTACCCGCACTACGAACGAGTCCTCGGTGAATTGAAACGCACCGGCGACTTGCTCGGCCCGATTCATCATTTCGGGCATGTCGCGATTTCCGGCACCATGCGATATCGCGGGACGTCGCTCGACCCGCACTTTCGGAATAATTACTTCGCGACGTTC
Organism: Planctomycetota bacterium; assembly: GCA_027622115.1. Classification (GTDB taxonomy): domain Bacteria; phylum Planctomycetota; class Planctomycetia; order Planctomycetales; family Planctomycetaceae; genus JAQBZS01. The sequence continues at coordinate 1,142 of JAQBZS010000634.1, forward strand.
TTTAATATCGGCAAGGTCGTGCGCTTGGAATTGGAACGTGACCGCTCGTCGTATCGAGTCACGCAGCGGGAATTCCTGTCCGCCGCCAACCAAGACTTCCATCCCACCGACGTGTTGGAAGATCCCGACGGCAGCCTGCTGGTGGTGGATACCGGCGGTTGGTTCTATCGCGGCTGTCCGACGTCCCAGGTGGCGAAGCCGGATGTTCTCGGGGCAATTTATCGAATCCGTCGCAAGGGCGCGAAACCGGTCGCCGATCCGCTTGGCCTGTCGATCAAGTGGGAACAACTCGCGCCTGCGAACGTGGCGAAGTTGCTTGATGATGCTCGTCCGGCCGTGAGCGAACGAGCAATCGTCGAATTTGAGCGGCGGGGCTCCAAGTCCGTCGGTCAGTTGGCACTCGTCGCCAAAAGGGGATCGGTCGAGGCGCGTCGCAATGCGGTTTGGGCTTTGACGCGAATCGTGGGCGTGTTGACCGCCGAGACACCCGAGATCGCCAAGTTGAGCGGCGCGCCGGGAACGAAACCACTTGCCGCGAATTCGTCGGAGTCCGCAGGCTTAGCCAACGAGGCATTGGACCGGGCGAGAACGGCCATTCGAGCGGCGCTGGATGATTCCAGCACCAGCGTGCAACAGACGGCTTGTCGCAGTCTCGCCACGTATCCCGATGTCGTCGCGCGGCGGAGATTGCAGGTGATCCTCAAGTCGGACGCGTCTGCTGTTCGCCGCGAAGCCGCAACGGCACTCGGACGCATCGGTGACGCACGGTCGGTGCCCGAGTTGTTGTCCATGGCCGATCGCGACATCGATCGCTCGGAACAACACGCGATCGTGTATGCGTTGATTGAAATCAATAAGCCACGGCGAACCGCGGAAGGGCTGACATCCGATTCACCCGCAGTTCGACAAGCGGCGCTGATCGCGATCGACCAAATGGACGGCGGCGAACTGACCGCGAAGCAAGTGGCTCCGTTGCTCGACGAACCACATGACGCGCTCCGCCGCGCCGCCTTGCAAATTGTGCTTCGACATCCAGATTGGGCCGAAGTGGCTGGTCGGCAGTTGTCGAAGTGGTTGGCTTCCGCAGAATTGCCGACCGCAATCGCCAGCGACTTTCGCAGTCTCGCCGGCGCGTTCATCTCGACGGAATCCGTCCGGGATTCGATCGGGAGTGCGTTCACCAGCGACAAGACGTCCGGTCGGCTTCGCAAGCTCTTGCTGGAAACGATTGCCGATGGAAACGGTTTGCCGCTGCAAGCGAATTGGGAGGCACCGTTAAACGCAGCCCTGGACTCGAAGCAACCGGAAGATCTGCAACTGGCCTTGGCAGCCGTGTCGGCCATCAAGACTGACCGCTTCAGTGCCCGGTTGAAGCAGTTGGGTGCTGACAGTTCGTTGCCCACAATCACGCGAGTCGCGGCATTCGAAGCGGCCGGCGGCAAGAGTTCGCAAGTCAGTGATCCGGCGTTCGAATTGCTGTTGGGAATGCTGATCAAACCGGAATCGACGAGCGATGCCACGCAAGCCGCTCGGACTCTGGGCGGTGCGTCGTTGAGCGCGGTTCAGTTGTTGAAGCTCGCACCACAGCTCGGCACGGCAGGTTCGATCGAACTGGTGGACCTCATTCGGCCGTTCGGTCGCAACGCCAGTGTCGAAGTGGGCACGGCGTTTCTGGACGCCATCGAGTCCGCTCGCAGTTTGGGCAGCCTGTCGATGGTATCGGTATCCGAGGTCGTAAAACGCTATCCCGCCGAGTTACGACCACGCGCCAATCAGTTCTTGGCCAAGCTCAAACAGCAGGACGATCAGCAGATCGCTCAAATCGACGTGTTACTCCCGTTGTTGAAAACGGGTGATGCCAAACGTGGCGAAGACGTTTTCTTTAGCAAAATGTCTAAGTGTGCAACGTGTCATAAGGTCGGCAGTCGAGGCGAGCGCATCGGCCCCGATCTGTCGACGATCGGCGCGAATCGGTCGCCACATGCCTTGTTGGAATCGATCGTGCTGCCGTCGGCCAGTCTGGTTCGGGAATACAAACCGTTCACGATCGTCACAACCGCTGGCAAGTCATATTCGGGCCTAATCGCCCGTGAAACAGCCGACACGGTTTACGTGCAGCCGGCCACCGGACAACCCGTGGCGATACCTCGCGACGAGATCGATGAACTCACGCCGAGCACCGTGTCGATCATGCCGAATGGACTCGAAAAGTCACTGACCAAACAGCAACTCGCGGACGTGATTGCCTGGCTCTCAACCTTGAAGTGACGACACTTTTCATTTTGCACTTTTCATTCTTCATTTTCCAATGAGGCCACGCTCCCCAATCTTGTCTCTCGAACTGGAAGACTCTCATATGCCCCATTCACACACATCGCGACGCGAGTTCTTAAAGTCGAGCGGCGGCATGGTACTCGCCGGATCCGCCCCTGCGATCCTGATCGCCTGAAATTCACTCCTTGTCAGCCAAGCGGTGGGCGATGCCCACCCTACGCCACTCGATCCAACAGCAGCGGAAGGTGAGACGCAACTGACTCGCCCTCGTTTTGGGACACAACGGCTGCGAAGCTGTGACTCTCGATGAAGTCGTGCAGCGTGATCTGGTTCGTTTCAGCAAAGCTCGTCGGAATGTCGATGTGAAGTCCGGTCCTTTCTGCTTGAGCCAATCACTCGTTCGCTGCGGTCATGTCGGCGTATCGTCGCTGGCACATCACGGCGGCATTCTCGGTGTCTGGCCGTTCTTCGATTAGTTCGTGTTCGGGAACGGTATGGAACGAAACGACGATCCAGTTCGACTTCCCGACGACCGCTTCGTGCCAGACGTTCGGTGGAATCGAGATCCATCGCTGCTGAATCGAAACAAGAGAATCACTGACGAGACGATGCGATTCCCACTCGTCGTTCAGGCTGTTCCGGGTTGGAAAGTCCCCACAGCCCCGATACGACATCATCCGTTGGAGGCTGTTGGGATGTCGTTCGGCACCGGTCGCCATGTTTGCCCGCAGAATGAACACCCAGCTTGAACGAATCGACGGCGGCAGTTGGACCCCGAAGAAGTCGAGGGGCACCGACTCCCACGCCATCGCTGCTCCCGTGTCATTGGCCAGCTTGTGCTCAACTCTCGTGACAATCTCGTCGAGCATCAGACGCACGCCATCTCCACGGAGCATATCGTCGAGGGCTTCAAGCAATGCGGTTTCGGTTTGGTCCATCGGCATCGCACTCCTCAAAGCTCGTAATTGTAATGAAGGAAGGTGTCATTTCTGATCCAACCCACTTTCTCATAGAGCGACTGCGCCGATTGGTTATCGACGGCAGTTGACAGCACGAGCCGCTTTGCGCCGTTCTCGGCGGCGAACTCAGTCGCCGTTTGCATCAGGCTACTTCCCACTCCGAGTCGTCTCGCCTCTGGTGCCACAAACAGATCGTTGAGAATCCAGATCGGTTGCATCGCCACGGACGTAAATGCCGGGTAAAGCTGGGTGAATCCGCACCCGCTGTCTCCATTCAGGGCAAGGAAGATCACCGACTGTTCTTGCACCAGTCGCTCGAAAAGGAATTCTCGTGCGCCATCCAAATCAGGAAGTTGCCCGTAAAACTGCCGATAGGCGTCGAACAACGGGGCAGTGATGTCGATGTGCTCAAGTGTGGCTCGAATGATGATGGTGTCGTGACTCATGTCTACAATTCATTTCTGTTGTCAAGAAGTGCCATCCCCGGCGCACCGTCGAAGACACGGGCCGTCGTTGTCATTTCGCCAGTCACTCTGTCCTCGATTCCTGCTTGATAAGCACTTGATCCCAAGTCAGGCCCTTTGCTTCCAAGATCAGGTTCCATTTCTCTTGAGTCGTCTCGATGAGATTCTCAGCACGCAGAAACCTTCTAAAGATCCTGAGTTGAATCTCGTGGTACAACGGGAACCGCCCTTCTTGCGACCGCTCAAACACCGTCACTCCGTTACACTCGACCTTGAAAACGGCGG
>JAQBZS010000635.1 GCA_027622115.1 Planctomycetota bacterium
CACCCTTCATCCTCTGCAACGAAACAATGGCTCGGCGCAACTGGCCGGGTGAGTCCGCAATCGGCAAGCGTGTCACCGTTATCGAGGCGGACTACCCGAAAATGGAAATCGTGGGTGTCGTGGGCGACGTCAAATTCAGCGGGCTGGCCGAGGAATCATGGCCGGAAGTCTATTACCCGGAAGCGTTGTTTCCGCAGGCTGAATTCACATTGCTCGTCCGCACAGACGTGCCACCCGAACACCTGATGGCCACCGTGGAAACTCTGGTTCGCGAAGCAGAACCCGACGTCGTAATCCGCGACATCGAGTCGATGAACGCCGTGATTTCGAAGTCACTTTCGAAGGAACGATTTCTGGTGCTGCTGCTTTCGGTATTTTCTGCGGGCGCGTTTCTATTGTCGGTCACAGGTCACTACGGCGTGGTCGCCTACGCCGTCTCTCAGATGCGACAGGAAATCGGAATTCGCATGGCCCTCGGAGCGACCGGACGGTCGATCGTGCGGATGATCGTCGCCAAGGGACTGCTGACGTGCGGGGTCGGCCTGCTAATTGGGTTGGGCATGTGCCTCGCGTTGGCGCGACTGATCGAGAACCAGTTGTACGGCATTAGCGCGACAGACCCCTCGACTCTCACCGCGAGCGTCATCGGTCTGCTGCTGGCAACCAGTCTGGCCAGTCTTGTTCCCTCAGTCCGCGGCTCCAGAATCAGCACGGCTGTGGCACTGCGATCACTCTGACGAATCACGGAAGATGCGGAGCGTAAGGCTCTCACGGAAAGCGCACAAACCACGACAGGGAACATATTGATCCCTTGGACGTCAAGAAATAGAAGTCGCGTCCCCGGATGATCGTCGTCAAGGGACTGCTGACGTGCGGAGTCGGCTTGCTAAATAATTGGGTTGGGCATGTGCCTCGCGTTGGCGCGACTTATCGAGAGCCAGTAGAAGCTATCTGAAAAACCGGGACAGGCTCCCACATGTTGTGCCAATTCAATTCCGAAGTTCAACATACGGGTGCCTGTCCCGCTTTTTCAGATAGTCTCTAGCGGTCAATTGCTGCCGCCGATCCGCGGCTGAAAGAATTACTTCAATTCATCCCGCATTTGTTGCAGCTTTTCCAGAGCGGCATTCGGCGTCATCTGTTCCACGTCGAGTTCACGAATCGAATCCAACAGCGGGTGGTCGTCCGCGCCGAACAGCGACTTTTGTCGAGTGTCCGACTTGCGCGACTTCCGCTTCGGAACCTTGGGTTTGCCCGACGCATCCAAGTGATCCGATTCCAGCGTGTTGAGAATCACACGGGCTCGATCGATCACTTCATGCGGAACTCCCGCCAATCGAGCCACATGGATGCCGTAACTCTTGTCCGCGGCGCCTTCGATGATTCGGTGCAAGAAAATCACATCGTCGGATTGCTCGCGAACCGCGACGTTCCAATTCGACGCATGCTTCAATGTCTGTGTGAGTTCCGTCAATTCGTGGTAGTGCGTGGCGAACATCGTGCGGCAACGGGTGACATCGTGCAGGTATTCCGTCACCGCCCAGGCCAGCGAAATGCCGTCGTACGTACTGGTGCCGCGGCCGATTTCGTCGAGGATCACCAGGCTGCGGTCGGTCGCCGAATTCAGAATGCGGGCGGTCTCGGTCATCTCAACCATGAACGTGCTCTGCCCCTTGCCCAATTCATCGCTGGCGCCGACTCGCGCGAAGATCCGATCCGCGACGCCGACACGCGCTTCGCTCGCGGGCACGAACGAACCCATCTGAGCCATCACCGTGATGAGCGCCGCCTGTCGAATGTAGGTGCTTTTGCCGGCCATGTTCGGGCCGGTGATGATCTGGACTCGACCGAGCGAACCCGTCGCCGCGCCGCCGACTCCCAGCCGCGCATCGTTCGGGACGAATTGGCCGGTGGGCTGCAAACGATCCAGCACCGGATGTCGGCCTTCGCGAATGTCGAGGATCGGTTCGGCGGTCACTTCCGGACGGCAATAGCCGCGCGACGTCGCCAAGATCGCCAAGCCCACCAGCACGTCCACGCGAGCCAAAACGTCGGCGGTGATCTGCACGCGTCGGCACTCTTCCGCCACGCGTTCCCGCAAGGCCTGGAACATTTCGGCTTCGAGTTCGAAGGCTCGCTCTTCCGCCCGCAGGACCTTCTCTTCGTGCTCTTTCAATTCGGGAGTGACGTATCGCTCTTGGTTCTTCAACGTCTGCTTGCGGATGTAATGTTCGGGCACTTTTTGCAGGTGCGTGGCGGTGACTTCCAGGTAATAACCAAACACCTTGTTGAAGCCGATCTTCATGCTGGGGATGCCCGTGCGCTGAATCTCTTCGGCTTGGTACTTGGTCATCCACGCTTTGCCGCCACGGGCGAGATCGCGGAGTTCGTCCAATTCCGCGTGAAAGCCATCGCGGATCATGCCGCCTTCGAGTGCCGTGGCCGGAGGATCGTCGACCAGCGCGGCTTCCACGTCGGCTCGGATTTCCGAACACAAATCCAGGTTGGCTTCCAATTCCTGCAACAGCGACGCCGATCGTCCGGCCAACTTCGCTTTCAGTTTCGGCAGCAGCGCCAGCGTGCGGTTCAGGAAGTTGAGATCCCGCGGAGTGGCTCGCCCGGTGGCGATGCGAGCCGTCAGTCGCTGCAAGTCGTACGTGCGTTCGAGCTGTTCGCGTAGGTCTTGGCAGAGCGCTGCGTTGTTGTGGAATTCCTCGACGGCGTCCAAGCGGCGGTTGATGTGGTCCAGATCCGTGAGCGGATTCGACAGCCATTCGCTCAGCAGCCGCGCCCCCATCGGCGTCACGGTTTCATCGATGACGGCCAGTAAACTGCCGTCTCGCGAGCCGTTCCGCATGGTGTGTGTCAATTCCAGGCTGCGGCGAGTCGCTTCGTCGATGTTGAGATTCGAACCTCGGCGATACGGTTCCAAGCGGCTGATATGCCCGAGCGCCGAGCGCTGGGTTTCGTGGAGATATTCCAGCAACACTCCCGCCGCGACGACGCCGGGCGACGAATCCTCGATGTCGAAGCCTTCCAGCGATTTGACTTGAAAGTGATCCAACAAAGTCTGCCGGCATTGTTCCGGGGCAAAACACCAAGCCGGTCGTTCGGTGAGCAGCGCCGCATCGGTGGCGTTTTTCAGTTCCGGGAAGAGTTTTTCGTCGATGCCGCCGTCCGGGATCAGCAACTCGGCGACTCGCAAGCGGGCGAGTTCGTCGGGCAACGATTTGGGGTCGACGTCGGTGGCGACAAAGCGACCGGTGGACACTTCCAACCATGCCAACCCCGCGGACCGCCGATCGAACAACGACACCGCCGCGAGGTAGTTGTTTTCGCGAGGGTCCAGTAAACCATCTTCCGTCAGCGTGCCAGGCGTGACGACTCGGGTGACTTCGCGCTTGACCAGTCCCTGAGCTTTCTTCGGGTCTTCGACTTGCTCGCAAATGGCGGCGCGATGGCCGGACTGAATCAGCTTTTGCAGATAGCCGTCCAGCGAGTGATACGGGAACCCGGCCATGGGGGTGGGATTGGCGGCATTCTTGTCTCGGCTGGTGAGCGTCAGCCCAAGGACTTTGGCGGCGACTTGCGCGTCTTCATGGAACAACTCGTAAAAGTCGCCCATGCGAAACAGCAGCAGTGAACCGGGGTTTTGTCGCTTGACCTCGTGATAGCGCTCCATCATCGGAGACAGCTTTTTACCCGTCTGTGGCATCGAATTCGTCGGCTTTCGGCTGGGCAGTTGTGAACTTTGAGTCGGGCGAAAGAGCATACCGCCTGAAGTTCGCGGTCGCACCACACCGAATTTTGGAATGCGACGGCAGGACGCCGCGTTCGAGTTTTCCCACCCGAATCTCCGTCTAGCGTTGGAGTTCACATCCGACTCGCGAGTGCGAATGGGCGGTGAAAGTGCTGAATCTCGTCGATCCCGAAAAGCTCGGTGGAAGCCGGCGCGGCTCGATGCAACTGTCCCGCAGCCAGACACTCGAGGCAGCCGGTCGCCAGACTGACGCCCTGAAGGCGTATCGCGATGTCCTGCGGTCTCGTTCCGGATGCATCGTGGCCTGTTCATCCGGTATGATGACCGCCGAGTATACCCCGCAACCGGTGAGTCCGAGAGCGATACGTGACACGATCCCGTTTCCGGCGATCGAACGCGCCGCGAACGGACGGCTTTGGGCGACCTGGTATGCGGGACCGAGCCCGCGGGGCGTGGAGAGTTCCAGGAGTTACGTCGGCGTGCTCAAGCACTGGCAAAGCCAGTGGCACACCCCGACTGCCCGTGCCACCCCGCCGGTGGGGTTATCCACGACATTAATCGGGAGCAAATACATGAAAATTGGGAGTGAGTTTGACTGTAGCCCTGAATCCGTTGTGGGCGAATTGAGTCTAAAGGCGTTGGAACGTGTGGAGAAATCGCGAACATGTGATTATCCACACATGAAACTCGACTCCAGCTATATTGCGTACTGCAAGAGAAACCACGGGGGCATTCCCAAGAAGCAGTGGTTCAAGGCGTCGTCGGGTCGCATAGAACGTCTTGGGAGATTGGTCAATTTCGGGGGACCATACAGAGCTCCACTTCAGGAGTCGTGGGAAGCCCCGGAGACGGACATTCGAGAATGTTGGAGCCAAGGATATCTCGAGTCGATGGCCAACATCTCTGGGGGATGTGGGGCTTTTCTTGTTCCGCTTGGGCTGCTTTATGCGGGGCCGCATCATCCGGATGAGATGCAAGTGAATGACGCGGATCTGGTATGTTTTGACTATTCAGATCGAAAGGCAAAAAGTCCGCGAGTTGTTTTTTGGTCCAACGAGGATGCTGTCGGAGAGCTAATTGATTGTCAGGCCCGAGGTGGAGGATGTTGGGAGAAGCTGGACCATTCAAAATTTACCGATATTATCGCAAAAGATTTTGTGGAGTTCATGACATCATTGCGGGCGGATAGGTCGGAATTGAAGTAGCTGGGGAAACCTGGGGGACACACCATTTTATGGGATGACAAACTCGTATAAACGAGCGCGGTTGGTGAAATGAACGAGCTGATTCTCGGGCTCGGCGGGGTGGCACTGGCGAACATGACTGACCGGGTGTGCCACTGGCTCTGCCAGTGCTGCTTTC
>JAQBZS010000636.1 GCA_027622115.1 Planctomycetota bacterium
GGAGGGCTGGACGAGATTCCCTGTCTCTGGGAATTGATCAAGGCCAAGGCCACCGCGACCGCCAAATAATTGCATTGCAATCTGCGCCATCCGTCCGCCCTGGCGATCCCGTAACCACACATTTATTGAGAAGTCACTCGGGTTTGGCGTGACGAAGGAAACCTGGTTTCCCAACGTCGAGCAGACCGGTTCCGATTACAAAATGCCCGAGGGCCTCAAGCCACTCTCGCGACACAAGAAGGATTTCACGGTCGTGCAGGGTTGCTCGAACCAGTTCAGCAACGAAGCTCATTGGGGCAGCACGTTCTGGTTGACTGGGGCGAATCGTTTCGCGGTGCCGGGGCAGAACATGTCCAACAGCATCTCTGCCGATCAAGTGGCGGCTCAGCAGTTTGGGCAGGACACACCGCATGCCAGGCCAGTCGCTCCTGCAGAGCATGGACATCTCGCTGAGCGCTCACGACGTGAGCCATTACTACTCAGCAAGCGGCTTACATACCCGCTCGTGACTGGGACATGCTCTTGTATGACGAACCGGAGATTGTCCTGACAAAAACAATGCTTCAGTCGCCTATAGAATCGTGGCAGATGGCTCGGTACTGCTTTGTCATTCACCCGGCGAGGTTTTGCCTTGAGGACCAGTTGTACCTGGAATTCATCTGCGGGAGCGAACTCTTCTCGGACGTAGGCTGGGCACCAATTCGAGTCCGTGCCCGATTCGTCAATGGTCCACAGATCAACGGTATGCGGACCATTGATTCGCTTGAGACAAAGCGGAAATGGCTTTGGCAGAACAAGCAGCGCAATGATGCCATTGCTCAACTGGCGGTTGCACTGGCGAATCGGGATTGCGAAAGCCTTCACAGCAAATCTGCGATCACATCTCGCGAACGTGATTACTGGTTCAACCACCCTGACTTCCCGACTATGCCCTGACGGTCGGCGTGCTCGTCGAGTCACTGGAACTTGCTCGTTCCCTGGCGGAATCGGAAACGGCGTTGCGAATTTCGGTTAGTGTGAGTGCTGCCATTACGCTCTGGTCGCAGAACGGGAAGAACATCCGTCGCCGATCCCGAAGGGACTTTGCGGATGTTCATTGTTGGCGGACGCAGCGATTGACCGAGCGGGCCGAGTGTTGTACTATAAGTCAACAGCAGTCGGGAGAGGGAATGCCATACTACGAGTTCATTTGGAATGAAGAACCCGGTGGAAATGTTGAGCACATCGCTGAGCATGCTTGAAGCCAGACGATGTTGAAGAGGTCATTTTCAATCCGGTGGACCGTGACGTGAGCCGTTCATCAGGTTTGCCGATTGTGTTTGGATTCACGCCGGATGGCCGATACATCATGGTTGTTTACGAGCAGATCGACGACATCACGATATATCCGGTGACGGCGTACGATGTGGAGGAATAAGTGACGAAAGAAAGAGGAAAGCGAATCTACCGAAAGGCGACGACTGAGGAACGGGAACGCCACGCGAAAATCCGCGAGCAAATCGTTGACGAACTGCCGGACATCAAGCGGCGCGCCCGGGAGCGGTTATCATTGCTGAAAAAGGAAGGAACACCGCTACGGCAAGTGTTGTCCGCGCTGCGGGCGGAGCGCGAGCGGCAAGGCTTGAGCTTGGCGGACATCAACGAGCGGACGGGAATCGACCGGGCCGCCTTGTCTCGCCTAGAGAACAACGAGGACGCAAACCCAACGTTGTCAACATTGGAATGCTATGCCGAAGCCGTCGGCAAGCGAATGGTGGTATTGCTCTCCGAGTCTGCCTCTTGAGAAAACTAGCGGCCGCCAACGGGTTGTGTGGCCGACGCCGTCCCTGATCGAAGCGAAAGACGTTGGCCAACCAGAGAATTATACAAGCAGACCCCGCGTTGAATGAAGAAGGAAGGCGACTGCGGCATGGATGCCGCGGCTTTGCGGCAGTCTGTGTTGTGCGACGTTGCGTTGCTATTCCGCCCACCACTTGATTGCGCCTGCAAGTTGTTCCCGTGCTTGATCGGAAAACGGTAATTCCGAATAGGCCGCCAAAAGGTTACGAATCAGCCGTGTTTGTACGGGGTTGAGTATTGGTTTGATTTGCTCTGAGATCGTTGAGTCGGTTTCCCGATTCCGTTCATCGCACGTAACGATCCTTGGTACCTTTGCCTCGCCAGACTCGGATCTATTTTCGATCAAAGTCGATGTCGGACCAACGCATCAGAGGCTCTCCAAAATGGTGTTCGCGATCGACTCGGCATCAATGCCGAACGCCTGACGCGCAAACGCTTGGTTGCCGACTTTGTGAAGAAACCGGTCGCTTGTGCCGATGCGTTTTAGTCGAGCCAACGGATCGGGCTTGTCCGTCATCCACTCGGCAACCGCGCCGCCGAGTCCACCCAGCACGCTGTGTTCTTCAATGGTGGCGACAAGTCGGCGTTCGGCGAAGACTCGCGTCAGGCAGCCGAGATCCAGCGGCTTCACCGTGTGCATGCTGATCACCTCGACCGTGATGTCTTGTCGGGCAATCAACTCGGCGGCGACGAGCGCCACGGGCAGCATGTTGCCCGTCACGATCAACGCGACTTCTTCGCCCTGCCGGACTGTGATCGCTTTGCCGATTTCGAAGGGCGTGTCGGGGTCGTGAATCACGGGCTCGCCCTTTTTCCCGATGCGGAGATAGGCCGGCCCATCTTGTCGCAGCGCAGCGGCGAGCGCTCCGCGAACTTCCACGGCGTCACCGGGACAGATTACGGTCATCTCCGGTAAGACTCGCAAGAAGGCGATGTCTTCGCACGAGTGATGCGTGGCACCGAGACTGGCGTACGACAATCCGCCGCCGACGCCCACGATCGTCACGGGTGCTTGGTGGTAGCACACATCAACGCGAATCTGTTCCAAACAGCGCGTCGTGACAAACGGGACGATCGTATAGACCACCGGACGGAGGCCGTTCATCGCCATGCCGGCGGCGACACTCATCATGTTGGCCTCGGCCACGCCGCAGTTGAAAAACCGGTTCGGGAAGCGGTCCTTGAAACTGTCGAACATGCGATTGCCGATGTCTCCGGACAACAAGACGATTCGATCATCCGTCTCGGCGAGCTTCAGCAGTTCGTTGGCAAACGCGTTTCTCACAGTTCCCTCAATTCCCGTAGCGCGGCCGCGAGTTCTTCGTCGGACGGAATGCGGTAGTGCCAGTTGTTATCGTCTTCCATGAACGACACGCCCTTGCCTTTGACCGTGCGGCAGACGATGGCCGACGGCTGCGGCGTGTCGTCCGCGTGTTTGAGAGCGACCGTGATGCCGCCGATGTCATGCCCGTCGATTTCCACGGCGTGCCAGCCGAAGGCCGACCACTTCTCCAAGAGCGGGCTGATCGCCAGGACTTCTTCCGATCGCCCGGTGGCTTGCCAACGATTGAAGTCGATCATCACCGTCAAGTGTCGCACCTGTTGAGCCGCCGCCATCATGGCCGCTTCCCACACAGACCCCTCATTGCATTCGCCGTCGCTCACGATCACGACCACGCGAAAGGCCTGCTGTTGAATGCGACCCGCCAATGCCATGCCCAACCCCAATGGCAATCCGTGTCCCAGCGATCCCGTTGCGGCTTCCACTCCGGGTAGGCAACGCGGACTCATCTGTTCCGGCAATTGGCTGCCGTCTCTTCCATACGTTTCCAACAAGTCGGCTGAGAAGAAACCACGTTCGGCAAGCGTGGCGTACAGGGCTGCGGCTGCATGCCCCTTGCTGAGAATGAAGCGGTCGCGGAGCGGGTCGTCGGGACGAGTCGGATCGATGTCGAGAAAACTCCAGTACGCGGCGACCAGCAAATCGACGCAGGACATGGCCGATCCCAAATGCGGGGCTCGCGCGTCATGTGACATCCGCACCAACCGCGCGCGGATTCGGCGTGCGATTTCTCGCGAGTCCGCTGGCTTGGATTGAACGTCCGCCATGTGTTTCAAGTCCGGGAAAGTCATCAATCGGTCGATCCCATGTGTTAGTTCGAACGCTTCGGCGCGTCTATCCATCCGAAGGCCGCAGCGACGAACGCGGCGTGCATGCGTGACAGAATACACGTAAAGTCCGCGCGTGTAGTGCGAATGCGGTCGATTGCAGAAGTTCAGAGCGATCGCAGACCAGCACCAGACCCGCGCAATTCAACAGGAACAATCCGATGACGAGTTGTTGGCAGTTTACCGTGGTCACGATTGCGTGCTTCGTGGCCCCACTCGCGGCCCAAGACCAACCCACTAAAACGAGTACGATCGGGGATCCGCCTGCCGAAAAGAAAGCACAGCCGGCGCCGAAACTCGTCCCGCTGAATCGCGGCAAGACCGTGCAATTGGATTTGAAGGGCCGACGATTGTTGGTCACCACCAAAGTGGTCCTACGAGACGGCGTGCTGGAAATGCTGGTGTGTCGCAAGCAAACCAAAGAGCACGAGTCCATTCTTGCCGTGGACAGCAAGGCTTACGTCATCCACACCGGACTGTTGGCACTTGGTTCAAAGACCGGCAAGCCCGTTCAATTTCAGCCCGAATTTCGCCCGGCTCACGGACAGGAAATCGACATCTATTTCCAATGGACGGACAAGGACGGCAAGCCACAACGGGCTCGGGCTCAATCCTGGATTCGCAAGAACACGCGGCGGTTCTACGTGAAGGAACTCGCGAAATTGCCGCAGGGTTTCAAGATGCCGGAAGACTCGGAATTGAAATTCGACGGCAAGCACAAGGAGTTGCTGTGGTACGGGACCATGTCGGCGGCGGAGCGGGACCGGTTGTTGAAACTCAGCGACGACAAGAACTTTCGCAAGTTGATCAATGAGTTCCACGCCATGAGTCAGCCACAAGAGATGACCGCGCGATTCGTCTTCACCGGAGGCAGCTTCTACGTGGACGAAGAAACCGGGCAGCGGTCGTACTTGCCGGAATCCGGCGAGGTCGTCTGTGTCGCGAATTTCCCGTCGGCGATGATCGATATCGCGGAAAAGAGTTCGGCAACCGAAGATCAAGGGCTGCTGTACGAGACATACACCGAGCGGATTCCGCCAATCGACACGGAGGTCTTGGTCGAGTTGATTCCGGTGTTCAAGAAGGCCGAGAAGTCGCGAGA
>JAQBZS010000637.1 GCA_027622115.1 Planctomycetota bacterium
CCCCAGCCACCCCTTGCACGAAACCTGCGCCAAAGAATTTGTCAGTCAAGAGCGAGTTTTCGACACCCTACCCGGCCACCCCAATGTTCAAGTTGTTTTGGGCCCGTCCCTTAAGTAGCGCTCCGGCGACGGTCTCGCGAGCAAGCCGGAGCTTGAGAACGCGATGAATCACGGAACAAGTTCCGTAGCGGCGACGGCGTCCGTCAGCAGCGGTGGCTCGAGAGCAATGGCTGGGTAAACAGGGTGCTCTTGAGGCTTTGCATTGCGTTAATCTGGGTAATGCAGGTGGCTATTCCGGAAGAGAATGGGGCTGGGGCCGATTTCGATTCAACTTGAAACCGGAATCTTCCGATCGATCAGAGTATCTGTCATTTTCCACAGAACCGATACAGTCTGCCCCGGAACGATCCATGAGAGCCTCGCACTTCCTGGAATGGAAACCAACTCGTCAACAGTTCAATTCTGTTCGACGGGGTTCCCGGCTCCCACTCATTGGGATATTTCTTGGACTGGCACTGTCTTTGTGTGCCATCGCTGAAGCCGAGCAGTATCCCGGCCCCGTTATGCGGCAGACCGGTTACATGCAACCGATGCCGAACGGAGTCCAGGTGACTCCGGACGGAACCTACATCGTTCCGGATCAGTCCGCAGGAGTCGCGTCGCTGGAAGGCATTGTCGGTCAGCGAGTCGCCGCCCCCTTCGGACCGCGAATGGGTTTCACATCCCAACTCGACGACTCGATGGGAAACACCGGCAATATGTACTCGGTGTTTGCATTCCTGCCGAAATTCGTCGATTCGGGCAATGCGCTGCTCTTTGCCACGCTGGAAGGCAGTGTGACCGAGTACGGCGACGGCCTGTTCAACTTTGGAGCCGGCTTTCGCGAATATGATGCGTCTCGCGACCGCATCTACACGGCGGAAGGCCACTTCATCGGCGATGGTGGCCATGCCAAAACGTTTTACGCGGCTGGGTTCGCCCTGCAATCCTTGGGTCGCTACACCGACCACCAACTCACCGGCAACTTTGTCGTCGGCGACGATCAGGTGGCGGTTTCGAGTTTGATCACCGGCAGTGCCTTCTCCGGCAACAACATCGTGCTTACGCGGACTCGCACCAACGAACAAGCCTACAGCATCGTGGAATACATGTGGGGCGGTCGATTGCCGTTCCTCGGCCAATACGGCGTATCGGGGCATGTCGGCGGCTATTACACCTGGAATCCGGAAGCGGACGAAGCCGTGGGCGTCAAAGTCCGCAGCGACGTGCAGGTCACTCAAGATTTCTCGGCCGGATTCACCTACACAAACGATCCCAAATTCGGCCAGACCGCATTCGCGAGCATCACCATGATGCTGCCCGACGGCAAACCGAAGAGCTTCCTGCGCCCGACTCGAGTTTACGATCGACTCGGCGAACGCATCTATCACAACCATCGCATTTCGACGGCAAACGGCAGCGAACAGTCCGGCGAACTCGCGATCAACCCGGCCGACAACCAACCGTTCTTCATCGTATTTGTCGATCCAAACCGGACGGACGCCGGCAACGGCACATTCGAAACTCCGTTCAACACACTTGAAGCCTCTCGGCTGGCGAACAATGCCAACACGGACATCCACTTCGTCTTCCGTCGCTCGGACAACACCAGCACCAATCTCGGCGTGATGGCTCCGTTCCAGCTCTTCGACAACCAACAGTTTCTCAGCGACGGCGTCCAGAACACGATTGTTGCTCGCCAGGGCAGCTTCCCGTTGCCGTTCAACCCGCTGGGGACCGACACGCTGGCCACGATCTTCAACGAAACCAACACAGCCGCCGGCAGTGTGCTGTCTCTGGCCAACAACAACACCGTTTCCGGCTTCCGCATCTCCGGTGCAGACGCGGCGGGCACGACGTTTGGCCAAGGCATCACCAGTTCCGGAGCCATTTCCGGGTTCTCGGTCACGCAGAACGAATTCGTGAATTACACGAACGGCCTGGTGCTGGGCGATGTCGGCAATGGCACGGGTGCGGTCGGACTCTTGGACAACAACACATTCACGGGCACGGTCGGCACGGCGATCAACGGGGCGGTTGTTGCCACCACCACCCCCGGTGCGACGTTGGCGTTGTCCTTGCAAAACAACACGGCAACGGGGAACGGTTCCACGATGGCGGCTCCGGGCTTCGGTATTGGTCTTTCGGTCACCGCCGGCGCGGGCACCACGATCAACGCCAACAATCCCACGGGAAGCCCGTCGACCGGCATCATCGGGAACACGGCCACCGGCAACGGCACGGGCATCTTCCTTGGCACGACCGGCACAGGAATCTTCAACACGGTCATCGACGGCAACACGGCTACCGGCAACACCAACACGAATTCCGGGTTCCGCGCCGAAGCCAACGGCGGAACGATGACGCTCTCGCAAGTGATCAACAACAACTGGTCGAACAACACCGGCAATGGCGGTGTCTTTCTCGCCTCGAACGGCGGCGTCTTGAGCGTGGCGATCTTCGGGGACAACACCGTCTCCGGGAACCAGGCCAACGGCTTGCTGCTGAGCGCCAACGGCATCGCCAGCATGGTCGACATCAACATCGGGTCCGTGGTCGATCCCGCCATCATGGACTCCGTCGCTCAGCCGAACATCATCACGCAAAACGGTGCGACATCGGGTGACGGCATCCGAGTTACCGTCGGCACGGGCGGCACGGTTCGTGGTCGCATTGTCAACAACACGATCGGCTCGAGTGCCACCGGCAATTCCATCTCGTTCATGCCGGAAAACACGGGTGGCGTGATCGACTTCGGAAATGTTTCAGCCGGTCGGTACATCTACCAAAACCAACTGACCGCCAACTCGCTGGGTTCCGGTTTCTTCGTCAACTCGACCGTGACTTCGGTTTCCAGGACCGACATGTTCGCCACGTTCCTCAACAACTCGTTTTCCAACAATCCCAACGGCGGCATCAACATCAACATGGCGGGACCGAACAACATTCCGCCAACACCGACGACGCATGTCAATGGGTTGAACAATTCGCTGACATTGCTGGTCAGCGGCAGCGAAGACCTCAATCGCAACGGCGTGCTGGATGCCGGCGAGGACTTCGACGGCGACGGCGTCCTGACAACCACGTTCAGCAATCAAGCCATTACGGGCAACGGATTGGCGGGCATCGCCGCCAGCCTGACCGGCAACGCCTATCTCAACGTCGCGATTCAAAACCTCGACATCTCCAATTCGGTCGCGTCCGCCACGGTCGGCTCGGGCAGCGGTATCTTCTTCAATCGTGAAGACACCACGTTGCTGGAAGCCACCATCGCCGACGTCAATCTTCTGACGAATGCGAACGACGGCCTGACCGTGCGATTGCTGGGTAATGAACCCAACGATCCGAACCAGCCGTTCCGCGATCGCCCGAACACGGTCAACCTCATCGATGTCACGGCCAACATGAACCAGGGCAGCGGCATTTCATTCCGCGGCTTTGCAGACTCGGCCATCGTCGGCACGCTGACTCGGGTGACCGCCACCAACAACCAACTCAACGGCGTGCGAGTTCAAATGAGCGAAGACTCGGCCTTCGGCGATCCGACCGGCGGCCCGATGATGATTCCACCTCCGGGGCAGTTGTCGGTCTTCGACGGTTTGACGCTCAACAACAACCAGCAGTCCGGCGTGTTTTTCCAAGCCGACGACAACGCACGCATCGTCGGCCAGATTCGCAGCGACACCCGCAACACGACCATCAACAACAACGCAGTGACCTCGGGCCACGGCGTCGAAATGCTCTTCGGCGGTGGCCAGTCGGACGTGCGAATCACCGGTGGTCCCACCTTCACGACCACGATCGCCGACAACGGCAACACCAACGGCTCGAACGGTATCGACATCGACATCAGCGGCACGGCCAACTCAATCTTGAGCGTGCAGTCCACAACCATCCGAGGTGCGATCTCCAATACGGTCACGGGTGCCGACGGCGATGGCATCAACGTCGACATTCAAGGCAATTCGGCCCCGACAATCGTCTTCGGCGGTTCGGGGGTCGGCAACTTCATCTTGAACAACGAGGGTGACGGCGTGCAGATCGCCGTGTCGAACGGAACGTCTCGTCCCATTATCAACTTGGTCGAAAACGTGATCGGCGGCAACGCGTCGGGCAACGGCGGCAACGGTGGAAACGGTGTGCTGTTGGATGTTGACGGCGGCGTCGGCACGGGAGTCGATGCATCAGCGTCGGGCCCGGTCATCACGGCGACGTTCAGCGGCAACGAAATCAGCGAAAACGTGCTCGACGGTGTTCACATCACGCTGGACGGTGCCATGGGAACCCGCGACCGCGAATCCGGACCGGCTCCAGCCAACGTGACCAACGACTTGAGCAGCATCACCTTCAACAACCTGAACACGATTTCGTCGAACGGCGAACACGGCATCTTCTACTCGGCCGACGCGGGATTCCTCGAAAACCGCCGAGTCCTGCTGACGAACATCGGCTTCCCGCCCGGACCAAACTCGATGAACAACATGCGTGATCCCGAATTCGATGCGACCGGCACGGCGATCACGGACGGCAGCCAAGCGTTCTACGCTCCGACGATTCCGGAATTCGCAGCACTCAACACAGGCACGCTTGGAAGTTCGTCCGCTTACGCCATTCCCTGGGTCAATCTGCGAACGGCGAACAACACGCGACTGACGATCGACCGCAATACGATCCAGAACAATGGTACGGGCACAGTTCAGGGTGAAGGCGTATTCGTCACCGTGGGCACGAACACGTATCTCGCCGCGGACATGCGAAACAACGTCTTCGGCGGCAACCTGGGCAACGATCTTCGCACCGAGTCGGTCAACACGGCGGGCAACCCGATGGACTTGGGCAACGACACTGGCCCGACTCAGTTCGATCCGGTTTCGATGACGAACGTGCCGCAGGACGAAGTGTTCCTGGACGATTCGTCTCAGTTCGACTTGCGGTTCGCCAGAAACACGGGCAACCAGATCAGCGCGAATTCCGCGGGTGCTTCCTACAACAACGACGACCCGGCCAAGCGTCCCGCCGGTGTGTCGATGTCGACCACACCTCGAACCGGCATGATCT
>JAQBZS010000638.1 GCA_027622115.1 Planctomycetota bacterium
TGCGATTCAGTTCGCGGACGATGGCGTTGCGAATCAGGTCCACGTCAAACCGGCAGACCTTGGTTTCGATGGCCTGTCGGTCGTGCGGCGGAGTCTGCAAGTTCGAGATGTCGCGAATTCCCAACAGCGACATGTGCAGCGTTCGCGGGATTGGCGTCGCCGTCAGCGTCAGCACATCGATTTCCAAGCGCAGTCGTTTGAGCATCTCTTTCGCATCCACGCCGAACCGCTGCTCTTCGTCGATCACCAGGACGCCCAAGTTCTTGAATCGCACGTCTTTCTGCACCAGTCGATGCGTGCCGATCACGATGTCCACACCGCCGTTCGCCATGCGTTCGAGCGTTTCTCTCTGTTTGTGTTTCGACTTGAACCGCGAAAGGCACTCGATCGTGATGGGGTACTCGGCCATGCGATCGCTGAACGTGCGAAAGTGCTGTTCCGCGAGTACCGTGGTCGGCACGAGCACCGCCACTTGCCGACCGGAGTCCACGCACTTGAAAGCGGCTCGCATCGCCACTTCGGTCTTGCCGTAGCCGACGTCGCCGCAGATCAAGCGGTCCATCGGTCGAGGCTGCATCAAGTCGTTCTTGGATTCGACAATCGCCGCCGCTTGATCCTTGGTTTCGGTGAACGGGAACGACGCTTCGAATTCTTCCATCCACGGCGTATCCGCCGGGCACGCGAAGCCGATCTTTTCCTCGCGTTTCGCTTGGAATTGAATCATGTCCGCGGCCATGTCCGTCACCGCCTCGGCGACTTTCTGCTTTTGCTTGTCCCACGTGCGACCGCCCAGCTTGGAAAGTTGTGGAGTCGTCTGAGCCGCGCCGACGTACTTTTGCACGAGATGAATCATCGACGTCGGCACGAACACGCGGACGCTGTCGCGGAATTCCAGAATCAAATGTTCTTCCGACTGGTTGTCCTTGTGGATCAGCTTCATGCCGCGATACCGACCGATGCCGTGCGACAGATGCACCACCAGATCGCCCTCGTTGAGATCGAGGAACGAATCGATGGCGCGAGCGTCATGTCTGCGGCGGCCCTTGACGGCGGGTCCGGCTCGGCGGATGTCGCGACGCTGAAACAATTCGTGGTCGCTGAGCACCAACACGCGATCGCGAACCAATCGAAAGCCGCGCGACAAATTGCCCACGCAGTAATTCACGCGAGACGCCACTTCTGCGTTCGAATGTTCGAACAATTCACGCAGCCGATCGCGTTCGCCGTCGTTGTGACAGACGATGAGCACTTCTTCCTTCTGGCCGACCATCGTTGCCAATTCGTCGATCATCTCGGTCTTGGCTCCGGTGAAGCGTTCCACCGATTCGATCTTCAGCCGACACGAGATCTCCGTACTGTCGGCTCCGATCGCGGCCACGGTGACGGACGGGAAATCGGTGCAACGAGAAAACGCGGCTTCGACGCTGAACATGCCTCGACGATCCGGCAGGCGATCCAAGTAGTGCCGACCTTCATCTCGCAGTTCGTGCAATTCCGTCAGCAACACCCAACTGCCGTCGCCGAGCGAATCCAGCATGCTCTCGGTTTCGAGCGGCTGACCGGGTTCCGGCGGCGCGATCACCGTGAGCTGGGCTTCGCTCAGTTCTTCGAGCTTGCGTTGAGTTTCCACGTCGAAGCGGCGAATCGATTCGACTTCGTCGCCGAAGAATTCGATCCGCAATGGGTCGACGGCATCGGGCGGAAAGATGTCAAGAATCCCGCCGTGCATCGAGAACTCGCCGGTCAACTCGATGGCGGGCACGCGTTCGAAGCCGCGTTGCACCAACCAGGTCATGAGTTCGTCGAGATCGATTTCCGTGCCCTTGGTGATCTTGCGACTCGCCCGCAGCAATTCGTCGCGGCTGGGGACGGGCTGCAGCAGCGCCGGCAAGCTGGTCACGATCACCTTCGGCGCGGCGATCTCGGCGTCGACGTGCTGCAATTGACCGAGGATTCGCAGTCTGCTGCCGAAGACGGCGTCGGTGACGGAATGCTCGTCGGGCAGTGTTTCCCAGGCCGGGAAGATCTCCGGCGGCGAGTCCAGGAATCCGTCAACATCGAGCGCGAAGTCATCGACATCCATGATTCGCGGCAGCACGACCAACAGCGTGCGTGGAACGTGTCGAGCCAAACCGGCGGCGGCCATGGCGCGCGACGATCCCCAAGCGCCATCAATAGCCCCGCTCTGTCCACGATTCAGAGCATCTATGACTTTTGCAAAGCCATCATGGCGTTCGAGCAAATCAACCAGTTGCACGAGTCCCGCGACACGCGTGTCCATGCGGCGGATGTTAGAGAGATCGGCAGCCCGTCGACAACATCCACGCCGACTCATTCAAAATACTGAGACGGCACAGTCTCAGTGAAGCCAGTTGCGATTCATCCGGGCCAAAGGGCCTGGATCACACATTGGCCAACGAGTAGTTCATCGGTCGCATCCGTCCCAAGTGCAGTGAGACTTATGGGACGAATGCGACTCATATCGTCGGACCCATGGACGAAAGGTGATCAAGGCCGGGCTAAGGACCCACTCGTTTGTCTCGGTCAACTGCCACAATTGAAGCAACGGGCACCCGCTCCTCAAAAACTGTGCCGCGCGCTGATTCGCTTCCCGACCGAATCACAAGCGAGCCGGGGAAATGCGACGGTCGTTCTTGAGGCGATCAACTCAATTTCGGCTGGAGTCGAATCGTGAGTTCATCCAACGCCGGTGGCTCGGGCAAATTGTTGGACGCGGAGCCCGCCTGTTGGAGTTGGGCACTCGTCAGCAGACCCACCACAAGCTGCTTGAGTTCAGGGTCGTCTTGAATGATGGACTCGATATGTGCCGCTTGCGGATGATCTTCGACTCGAAGACGTCCGGCTTCGCTGAGCTGAAGACTCATGCCGGCTCCGAATTCGATGCCGTGCCGCTTCAAGATGCTTTCGATCCGTTCTTGGAGAACGCGCGTCGTGGCGTCGGTTTCTCGTCGCGTCTGCACTTCGCCGTCCGTCATTTCCCGTGGCTCAAGCGAGGTGGTTCCGTCCGACGTCGGGGTTTCGTCGATGCGTTGCGACAACAGATCTCCGAAGGTGGACGCCCCTCGACCGATGAGTTCCGGGACGGCAGTCGCGATCGACCGAGCGAATTGAATTCCACCTGCAGCAACTTGGGCGGTGAGCGGGTTCATGTGTTCCCACGACAAATGTGCCGATTCTAGAGTTTGGATCGGTTGTTTCGTCGGTTAGGGATTCCACTTTCCTTGAACGATGGTGGCGGGAATTGAAGAAGCGCGGGTGAATCCCTCCGAATGTGCCGATTATCCGGTTTTCGTAGAGAAGCTTGAGACTCACGAGGTCGTGATCACCAATTGGCCCACCTTTCGATCAACATCAGTCCCATCCGTCTCATAAGTCCCATGGTTGATGCGACTTATATGGGAGAAATGAGACGAATGCGATTGGGCAAACTGGGCGAAACCGCGATCAAGGCCGACGCGCGGAACCGCGCGTTCGCGCGGTTTCGCTCGTGCAACTTACGCCTTCCGGATCTTCTCGCGGCCCGACGTGACATTTTTCGTGGCGTTGCGCGTATCGACGATCAGCGACGAATGTTCGACGATGAAATCACAATCGTATGCGGTGTGATCGGTCGCGATCAGCACGCAGTCTTGGGCTTGCAGGAACTCGACCGTGAGTTCTTGGCTGGACATTTCCGGAACATTGTGATGCCGCATCTTTGGCAGTGATGGGATGTGCGGATCGTTGTAGGTGAGGTCGGCTCCGCGCGCGAGCAACAACTCCATCAATTCGAAGGACGGGCTCTCACGAGGATCGTCCACGTCTTTCTTGTAGGCCATGCCCAACAAGCACACCTTGCTGCCGCGAATCGGCTTGCCGATGTCGTTGAGGAATTCTCCCAGTCGAGTGATGACGTATTCGGGCATGCGGGAATTGACTTCGCCCGCCAACTCAATGAATCGAGTGCTCATGCCTTGCCGTCGCGCCAACCACGTGAGGTAGAACGGATCGATCGGAATGCAGTGCCCGCCGAGACCGGGCCCGGGATAAAAGGCTTGAAATCCGAACGGCTTGGTCTTGGCGGCATCGACAACTTCCCAGACATCGATGTTCATGCGGTCGAACAGCGTCTTGAGTTCATTGACCAACGCGATATTCACGGCGCGATAGGTGTTCTCGAGAATCTTGCAAGCCTCGGCGACCTCCAGGCTGCTGACCGGAATGACCTTCACAATCGAATGCGAATACAGATCCGCCGCGAGCTGTGAACTGGTTTCATCGATTCCACCCACGACCTTGGGAATCCCCGCCGCCGAGTAATCCGGGTTGCCGGGGTCTTCTCGTTCCGGGCTGTAGGCGAGATAAAAGTCCCGCCCCGCTTTCAGTCCGGACGATTCCAGGATGGGCAGCAACACGTCCCGCGTGGTCGTGGGATATGTGGTGCTCTCCAGCACGACCAACTGGCCGGGCCGCAGCACTTTCGCGATCGCTTCGGCCGTCCCAGAGACATAACTGAGATCGGGATCGCGGCTGTCGTTCAGCGGTGTCGGCACGCAAATCAAGAGCGCATCGGCTTCAGACAAGCGAGACATGTCGGCGGTCGGAAAGACGTGCTTCCCGTTGATCCAGCCAGCGACGGTCTCGCTGGGGATGTGCTTGATGTAGCTCTCACCCGCCAACAGTCGATCGACTTTGGTTTGGTCGACGTCAAAGCCCATGCATGTGAACCCGGCTTTGACGAAGGCATTGATCAGCGGCAGACCAACGTATCCCAAGCCAATAATGCCCACCATCGCGGTCTTGTCGCGAATCTTCTCAGCCAATCCGTTTGACATGTGTTCCATCCGTGAATGTGGTTCGTCGGAATGATCGCATGCGTTCAATGGCGGCGATCGCACCGTTTCGAAATGTCGGAAGTCCTTGCAATAACACATCTTCCGGCGCGCGGGATGTTAGCACCCGCCAAAAAAAGCTGCAATATGCGTGGGTCGGGATGGGTTGGGAACCTTTGCGGCTCTCCGATTGGGCACGATGTGCTTAAAGAACCAGAACGATCTGAGGCGGACCGCCTGGACCACTGTCCCCGTCAATCGAATA
>JAQBZS010000639.1 GCA_027622115.1 Planctomycetota bacterium
GCGGCTCAAAGCGTTAGAACAAAGGACGACTTCCGCCGCGAGCATTGAACTTTGAACCACCCGACCCCAAGAGCGAGTTTTCAACACCCTAGGTTTCGCAGCACAGCCTCCACCGTCTCCACCGTCTGGCGACGCTGGCTACAATTCGGCGACGGTGGCTACCGTTTGGTTGCCGGTCGCAGGCTACGGGTCGACCGCTCGCCGGGAACACCGTCGTCGGCCCAGTTTCCGAGGCATTCGGCTACCGTTGATAATTCCAGTTCCGTTGTTAGATTACCCGCCAGATTGTGTTGTTAAGTCGTTTGCCGATTGCGGTTGGGGTAGATGGGGGCGTCTGTGATACGCCCGCGTTAATTCTCGCAGGTTTCTGCTTCAAATGACCTGCGGTCATGCAACGGCACGGAATTGCAGCGACCACGTCCGAGTTTGTTGGTCAAGCATCATTTCACATTGGCAGAGGCAAGGCCAAGACATGTCGATTACGAAAGAACGAAAGACGGAAGTCATCTCAGAATACCGCCGGTCGGAAGAGGATACCGGTTCTCCTGAGGTGCAAATTGCCGTTTTGACCACTCGGATTACTTCGCTGACAGAACACCTCCGCGGTCATCAAAAAGACCACGCGGGCCGTCGTGGCTTGTTGGGAATGGTGAGTCGTCGCCGTCGCTTGTTGAATTATTTGAAGAAAACTACCCCGGAGTGTTATCAAGAGATCATCGGTCGGTTAGGGATCCGGAAGTAGGGAGACCAGACGTTGCCGGCCCCAGGAAGATGTTAGGAAACCATTGTGAAGGTTACTGTTGAGCGTGAAGTTGGAGGCCGAACTCTAAGTTTGACAACCGGAGAACTCGCCAAGCAGGCCAGTGGAGCGGTTGTTGTCAGGTATGGTGATACAGTCCTATTCGTTGCGTCGCAGACAGGGCCATCTCGGCCTGGAATTGATTTCTTCCCGCTGACTGTCGATTACCGAGAACGCTATGCCGCCGCCGGACGATTTGCGGGCGGCTATCTCAAACGCGAAGGGCGACCGACAAATCGCGAGATTCTGACGTGTCGATTGACGGACCGTCCCTTGCGCCCGCTGTTCCCCAAAGGCTTCCATGACGAAGTTCAAGTCATGGCGAATGTGTTGTCCTTTGACGGCATCAACGAGCCCGACGTGTTGACCATGATCGGTGCCAGCGCGGGTCTCATGTTGGCTCCCCTGCCGTTCGGTGGACCAATTGCCGGCGTCCGAGTCGGATCGGTTGACGGCGAATTGGTCGTCATGCCCACGATGGAGCAAATGGCGCAAAGTTCGCTCGATTTGATCGTGGCCGGCAGTACGGAATCCGTACTGATGATCGAAGGCTTCGCGGACCAAATGCCGGAAGACGAGATGTTGAAGGCCATCATGTTCGCGCATAAGCACATCGTGGAATTGTGCGAAATGCAGAATGAATTCGCCCAAAAAGCCGGGGCGGAGAAATTCGTGTTTGAAGCACCTGCGGGCAATCCTTTTGCTGGATTGGTGCAGGAAGAGGCGTACGACAAGCTGAAACGCATCAAGCAGATCAAATTGAAGCAGGACCGCTACGGCGAAACTGCGGAACTCAAGAAAGGCTTGATCGATCGCTTGTTCCCGGACGGTGCAACGGAAACATCAGACGGGAAAACGTTGGGCGACCTCAAAGAAGCGTTTTACCAAGTTGAACACCGTGTGATCCGCGATCTGATTTTGGACGGAAAACGCATTGACGGTCGTACCCCGACTGATTTACGAGCCGTCATTTGCAGCGTTACCGATCTGCCTCACGTCCACGGTTCGGCAGTGTTTACTCGGGGCGAGACTCAATCGCTGGCGACGATCACGTTGGGCACGACACGCGATGCTCAGCGGATGGACACGCTGGCGGGAGAAGTCTCCAGCCGTTTCATGCTGCACTATTATTTCCCGTCGTTTTCCGTCGGCGAGTGTCGCCCAATTCGAGGACCGGGCCGCCGCGAAATCGGGCACGGCTGTTTGGCCGAACGCTCACTCGCCCCGGTGATTCCGACCGAAGAGCGATTTCCATATACCATCCGAGTCATCTCGGACATCATGGAATCCAACGGCAGCAGTTCGATGGCGTCGGTTTGCAGTGCCACGCTGGCATTGATGGATGCCGGTGTGCCGATCAGCCAGCCGGTTGCCGGCATTTCGATCGGTGTCGTCAAGGAAGGCGGCAGACACATCTTGCTGACCGACATCATGGGCGATGAAGACCATCATGGTGATATGGACTTCAAAGTCGCCGGCACGGGCAAGGGCATCACGGGGATTCAGCTCGACCTGAAGATCGATGGGATCGACGAGCAGATCATTCGCGAGGCCTTGGAACAAGCCCGTGAATCACGTCGGGTGCTGCTCAAAACGATGCTTAAAGCGTTGGGTCGCCCGCGGAAGGATGTTTCGCCGAGTGCTCCTCGACTGCTGCAAACCAAGATCGATCCCGAGAAAATCGGGTTGCTCATTGGTCCCGGCGGTCGCACGATCCGGGCGCTGCAATCCGAAACCGGGGCCGAGATCAACATCGAAGACGATGGCACCGTCACCATTGCAGCCGTCAATCTGGAATCGGCCGATGCCGCGATGGCTCGCGTGGAAGCGATGACCGAAGACATCAAAGTGGGCCGAACCTACAACGGTACGGTCAGTTCCGTGAAAGACTTCGGTGCGTTCATCGAGATCGCGCCGGGTAAAGACGGTCTGTGCCACATCAGCGAGCTTTCGGACGGTTTCGTGAAGTCTGTTTCCGACATTTGCAAAGTCGGCGACAAGATGGCAGTCAAGGTGATTGCGGTTGACGAACAGAATCGCGTGAAGCTGTCGCGTCGAGCCGTGTTGGCCGAGCAAGCCGCCGAAGATGGTGGAGATGACGAAGCGACCGACGACGACGACGATTGAGACGCATCCGCTCGCGAGTTGAGTCTCGTGACGGGTACGCAACGGTGATTTCAAAACGGGACATGACTTAACATCGTGTCCCGTTTTTTTGTTTTGCACGCGAGGCATTCGTGTCCAACAAAACGCAACTCAGTTCGGATGAGCGGCAGAGGTTCCAGGACCAGTACGCAGAGATCGCGGTGCTGGCCGGCGGATTGGCTCATGAGATCAAAAATCCGCTGTCAACGATCGGCCTCAACGTGCAATTGATGGCCGAAGATATCCAGGACGACATGCCTCGCGCCGGTCGCATGCGGAGGCGCGTCGACACGATTCAGCGCGAGTGCCAGCACCTGGATGACATTCTCAACGAGTTCGTGCAGTTCGCGCGTGCCGGTGAATTGGAGTTGGTCGAGTCCGATTTGAACGCGTTGGTCCAGGACTTTCTGGAATTCTTCGAAGCCGAAGCCAAGGACGCGAACATTGAGCTAAGCCAGCACCAGGATCCCAATTTGCCCAAAGTTCGAGTCGATCACTTGTTGATCCGGCAGGTGTGGATGAATCTTGCTCGCAATGCCATACAAGCCATGCCGGACGGTGGAGTACTGGAAGTGCTGACGCGTTCCGAGGACGAAAACGTGCTGGTCGACATCATCGACAACGGTCGCGGCATGGATGAGCGAACTCGCGAGCGGATGTTTCAGGCATTCTTTTCGACAAAGGCGTCCGGAAGTGGCCTTGGATTGCCGACCGTTCGTAAGATTATCGAAAGCCATCAGGGCACCATTACCTGCGAAAGCGAAGTCGGACGAGGCACTCGCTTCACCATTTCGCTACCGGCGGTTGGTGTCGAGTAACCTGATGCGGACGATGGCCGCACCCGCAGAATCGTGCCGCTCGAATCTTTGACCGAGTCCTCATGCCCGCCGAGAACGATCTTTCCAGCATTCCGATCCGAGTTCTGGTCGTTGACGACGACGAAGCCCATGCGCAAAGCGTGGCCGACAGCCTGGAGGGTCACGCGTGCGAATGCACCGTCGCCGCCTCCGGAAAGCACGCGATGTCGACGATCGAAAGCGAGGCGTTCGACGTCGTCATCACGGATTTGATGATGGACGAATTCGACGGCATTGACATCCTGCAACGCACGAAAGAAGAACTCCCGCAAACGGAAGTGATCTTGCTGACCGGGCATGGATCGATCAATTCGGCCGTGAAGGCAATGCAATACGGAGCATTTACGTATCTGACCAAGCCGCTGGACGTGAGTGAATTGCGGGCCGCCGTCGAAAAGGCCGCCAAGCCAACGCGATTGATTCGTCGTAACGCGGAACTCAAACAAAGCCTCGACGAGAAATTCGGCTTCGAAGGAGTCATCGGTCACAGCGCGGCAATGCATAAAGTCGTCACGCAATTGAAGGCGATTGCACCGGCGGACATTACGGTGTTGATCCTTGGTGAAAACGGAACGGGCAAGGAACTGGTCGCACGAGCGATCCACCAGAACAGTCCGCGAAAGGGCAAGCCGTTTGTGCCGCTGAATATTTCGGCCGTGCCGGAAAGCATTCTCGAGAGCGAGCTGTTCGGCCACGAGAAAGGTGCCTTCACCAGTGCGGACAACAAGCGGATCGGCAAGTTCGAATATGCCAATGGCGGCACGCTGTTTCTGGACGAGGTCGGCGAGATGCCGATGGAGACGCAGATCAAGTTGCTGCGCGTGTTGGAAGAACGCAAGGTGACTCGGTTGGGCGCGAACGA
Source organism: Planctomycetota bacterium (assembly GCA_027622115.1). Taxonomy (GTDB): domain Bacteria; phylum Planctomycetota; class Planctomycetia; order Planctomycetales; family Planctomycetaceae; genus JAQBZS01. The sequence goes on from JAQBZS010000639.1 coordinate 4,664, forward strand.
TGAAATCGACGTCAACGTGCGGCTGGTTGCGGCGACCAATGCAGACATGGACAAGCTGGTGGCAGCCGGCAAGTTTCGAAAGGATCTGTTCTATCGGCTGAACAGCATGCAGGTGATCCTGCCACCGCTTCGCGACCGGAAAGAAGACATTCCGTTGCTGATGGAGCACTTCAAGAAAGAGTTGTGCGAGCGCACGGGTAAAGAAGTTCAAGGGTTTTCGCGGGCGGCACGGCAGGCGTTGGTGTCGTATCACTGGGACGGAAACATCCGTCAGTTGAGAAACACGATCGAACGCATGGTGGTGCTGGACATGGACGGTCTGCTTGACGTCGATGGTCTCCCCGACGACATCGCGGCATTGGTCACCGAGGAAAGTGGCGACGCCACCGATCATTTTGTTTCGGGAAGCGATTCGTTGATCGGCCGCCCCTT
>JAQBZS010000640.1 GCA_027622115.1 Planctomycetota bacterium
CCCAGCCACCCCTTGCACGAAACTTGCGCCAAAGAATTCGTCAGTCAAGAGCGAATTTTCAACACCCTTCCCGTGAACGGAACAAATTCCGCACTACGATTTGCGTCGCCGCCTTCATATTGCCCCGCTTCGACGTCTGGACTATAAGCCGTGCGACTCGGTAGCTCGGCGAAATTGGTTCGCCGCTCGCAGTCGACCAGCACGGAAAAGCATGCCCATTGTGAGGCCGCTATGTCTCAAACCGTTGTAGTGGTCCCGTGCTACAACGAAGCAGAGCGTTTCGATCTGTCCACCTTTCGAGCCTTTGTTCGAAGCTGCACGGACGTCAGCCTGCTCCTCGTGAACGACGGTAGCCAAGACCGAACCCTCGACGTTCTGGAAGACTTTTCCCGCGATCACCCGGCTCGCGTGCAGGTGCTCGACCTCCCACAAAACGTGGGCAAGAGCGAAGCCGTGCGACAGGGCTTTTTGACGGCATTTGAACGCGACCCCACCTATGTCGGATTCTGGGACGCGGATCTGGCCACGCCGCTGGATGCCGTATTCGATTTCCGGACGATCCTCAACCGGCGGCCGGAAGTGCTCGTGGCCATCGGTAGTCGGCTGCCGCTGTTGGGACATCACATCGAACGCCGTTGGACTCGCGGCGTGCTGGGGCGTGTGTTCGGCATCGTCGCCTCGCAAGTACTCGGTCTCCGCATTCGCGACACCCAATGTGGTGCAAAGCTGTTTCGAACCTGCGACCACACGCGTGCCTTGTTCACGCATCCGTTTCTGTCGCGTTGGATTTTCGATGTCGAACTGCTCGCGCGGTTGATCGTTGCGGAAGAGTTGCAGCCGCGATTGCTGAGTTCCGACGCGATTCGCGAAGACCAAGGCGTGTATGAAGTCGTGCTGGATTCGTGGAAGGATGTGGCCGGAAGCAAAGTCAAAGGGCGAGACTTCGTACAAGCCGCCTTCGAATTGGCTCGGATTCACTGGCGATATTTCATTCGAGACGGCGCGGCGTTCGTGGCCTTCCCGGATGCCGATACAGTTCCAGTTTCCGTCGAGCATCGCAAGGCGGCTTAGTCCGCGTTCACATTGAGACCTGGGATTCGGCTCAAGCGGTGAAGTCCTCGTCTTACCGTCGTTTAGTTTTTCCGTAGTTTAACCGTCAGCCGCAGGCGTACGCGTGCCCAAAAGTCCAAACGCGTACCCCTGCGGCTGACGGTTAAACGACGGCAGCTTGCCGCAACCAAAGGTGTGGTGGGCAACGAGCGACCCCGTTCAACGCACGGCTTTCTTGACAGGTACCCATGACGGACATCCTTCACATTTCGCCGTCCGATGATTCACCAGACGACCCGTGCGAATCGGTCGACGACGATTCAACGACTGATGCCGAGACCGAAGCGGATTCCGAAACGATCCTGCAATTCAGCCGGCCGATTGACGCGCCCTCGACCGACGGCATCACTGAGGAGTCCGACGATGGCATGGCCGGCGAGCCGGATGAACTGGAATTGGCCTATCGCCAAGCACTCGAAATGATCGACGAGGCCGAATGGGAAATCGGCCAAGCCCTCTCGGAAATGCAGGACGACGACTCGTTTCAAGAGTCCACCACCGACGAATTAGTCGAGGAAACCGTCGGGCTGGAGGAATCAGGCTCGTTGGAAGACGCCGCGGCCGGATTGGTCGACGAGTTTTTTGGCGACCAGCAAGTGGAAGAACATCGACTGTCGCCGGCGCAAATCATCGAAGCGGCGATGTTTGTCGGCGGCCAACCGTTGACCGCGAAGAAGCTGGCGGGATTACTGCGAGGCAACTTCAATGCCACGTTCGTGGAACAAGCCATTGCCGAACTCAACACGCGATATTTGGACGAACAGCGACCGTATGAAATCCGGCTCAGTGAAGGCGGTTACGAGCTGAAGCTGCGATATGAATTTGAATCCATCCGGCACCGCGTGTTTGGACTCGGCCCCAAAGAAGTCAAGCTGTCGCAGGATGCGTTGGAAGTCTTGTCGCTGGTCGCGTACCACCAACCGATGAGCGTCCCGGATATCGAAGATGCCGGAAAAGAGAAGCCGAACGGGACGTTGCGTCAGTTGCTTCGCCGTGGACTGGTGGCGTTGGAACGCGGCGAGAAAAATCGCAAGAAGGTGAAATACGTCACGACCGATCGATTCTTGCAGGTCTTCGGACTCGGTGACATCGAGGAATTGCCCCTCCTCGGTGACTTGGACTTCAAGTGACCAACGAGTCGTCCGGCAACGCCTCAAACACCCGATTCAACATCGACCGTTGATCAATCGGATTGCAATTCGTGCATCAGCTTGACGGCTTCCACTATGTTCTTCACATCCAGTTTCTGAAGCACGTTGGCACGATGGATCGAGGCGGTTTTTGGACTGATCCCGAATTGTTCTGCAATCGCCTTGTAGTCCTTACCGTCCACCAGCAATTCCAACGCTTCCGTCTCACGCGGCGAAAGTCGGTCCAGGCGAGCCTGAATTGTCAGTTTGTGTGCTGCTCGACCGCGATTCACTTCATCCGTCTGAAACGCCGATACGACTCGCTCAACAACTGCGTCTCCGCGAAACGGTTTTTGCAACACATCCGCCGCGCCATGCTTCATGGCGGACACAACATCCGACACGGTGGCATACGCGGACATCAGGATGATCGGCATCAGCGATTGCTGTGATCGCAAATGGGCCAACAAATCCAGTCCGGACATGCCGCCGAGCCGCAAATCCAACAGCAAACAGCCGGGACGATCGACGTTCTTCGAATCGAGAAAGGCTTCGGCCGAGGCATACGACTTGACGTCGAATCCCCGAAACTGAAGCAAGTTGGTGACGGTCACACGGACAATGTTCTCGTCATCGACAACAAAAACGCACTGCTCAGTCATGGGGAATCCTTGCGACTCGTCCGGTAAAATCGAATGAAAACGATGCCACCGGCTGGATTGACCGAATCCCCAAGCGTCCTCCCGGTCGCTCGATCGTCGAAAAACTCCGAAGTTCAACCCCGTGCCGTGCCCGTGCGGCTTGGTCGTATGGTATCGCTGCAAATCACACTTCAATAGGTATCCGTCGGACCATTCCCACGGTCGATCACTCGTACAGGCCGATTTTGAATTGGGAAGCCGGCAATCCAGCAGCGAAAACTGCGTGTGTTACGTAGTGTGGACCGTCGGCGATCGATCTCGATCCAGAATTGTCGTTTTGCGAGTTTCGCTCAAAAGTCGCTGCGATATAATCGGCGGCGTATCGTCACGGACGACGCGATGACCTTCCAGGAGCGGTTTCATGGATGTCGAACCCAGTTACGTTGAAGATCTTGAGTTCACGAAACTCATTGCTCGTCGGCCCGATGCGTGCTTGACGACGGCCGCATTGGAGCTGTCTCGAGACGTCAATCCACAAGTCGACTTCGATGCCGTGCATCAATGGATCGCGTGCGTTGCCGATTCCGTTCGCGGCGAAGTGGCTCGTGCGGCTTCGGAATGGGAAGTGATGCACGCCTTCGGCCAGTGCATTGCCGAGGAACACGGAGTCTTCGGCGACCTCAACGCTTACGAGCAAGCCGAAAGCAGTTTTCTCGATCGAGTCATCGAGACCAAACGCGGCATCCCAATTTCCTTGGCGCTCCTGTATCTCGGCGTGGCCAGGGCAGCGGGAGTCGACCTCAAAGACGCGCCGGCTCCCGAACATTTCATGGTGCAACTCCAATCCAACGAAGGCACGATCTACGCCGATCCGTTTGATCATGGTCGCCTGATGGAAGAAGACGAATGTTTGAGTTGGATGTTTGCTCGGACACAGATACCTCGCCCAGCAATTCTGCGATTGATGCGACCGGGCGATCCTCGCAACATCATCATTCGGATGTTGAACAACTTGAAGTACCTCTACATCCGGCACGCCGACTGGGATCTCGCCTGGAAAGTGCAGCATCGACTGTCGCAACTTCAGCCCGCATCCTACGAACAACGCCGAGACTTGGGCGTCGTCGCGCTGCGCTCGCATCGACCCGGCAAAGCTTTCGACATCTTGAAAGCCTGTTTGCCGTCGGCTCCCAAGAACGACCGAGAAATGCTCGAAGGGCTGATCAATGAAGCGAACGGAAACCTTGTCCGTTGGAATTAGGCGACCGCCACTTCACCAGTTCAGGGCTGAGCCATCGAACGCGTCGTAGTGTGCCGTCGAAACAAACCGTGATGGTGGTGCGTCTTCGGTCAGGGTTGAAGTTGAAGGTTGTGTCGACTTGCATCGTGAATTCGAGGTGCTTTGGTTTGCTGATGACGCACCAACAGTTTACGACCTTTCTGCCAAGTTTGTTGATGCTGGCCACTACGCCGCTGGCAACTTAGGCGTGAGCTAATGTCGGGAACGAATGGGCTAGCAACGAATTCGACCTTGAACTGGGTCAAGTTGCGTCGATGTCCACGCGACCTGACCGACAATCCCCGAGCCATTTCCATCGTGGATGTATTCTGTGGATGTGGTGGCCTGACACTGGGCGCTTCCGAAGCCGCTCGTCGAGCAGGATTTCGCGTAGACGTCAAGTGGGCGGTTGATTGGTCACAGCGAGCAGTTGATGTTTTCCGTGCCAACTTCAAGAAAGCGAGTGGGGCGATCGTCTGCGGTGATGTGGCGGAACTCCTGGCGAACCCTGGTACTCGAATCGCGGGGACCGAACGCCAGCTCAAAGATTCCGCAACTCCGGTCGACATATTGGTTGCTGGACCTCCGTGCCAAGGACATTCGGATCTCAATAACTCCTCACGGCGAAACGACCCGCGCAATGCGCTCTACCTCAAAGCGATTCGCGCCGTAGAATTGTTTCGACCGCAAACCGTTCTGATCGAGAATGTCCCTACCGTGATCCACGATGAAGACCGCGTTGTGGATCAAGCGAAGGCGTTCTTACAGCGGCTCGATTACAGCTGCGACGATGCAATAATTCCGCTTTCGAGGACCGGAATACCACAAACTCGGAAGCGACATTTGTTACTCGCCACTCGCTCCGAGTGTCCCAAGGTGGATTCACTATTTGCTGATTTGCCGGACGAAAAGCGTTCGCTCGGTGAATTCATCA
>JAQBZS010000641.1 GCA_027622115.1 Planctomycetota bacterium
GTAAAGACCGAGCCGGGCGCGATGAAGATTTACTCGTACCCGCTCGATCACAACGGGCTGGTCAATGGTCCGCGAAAAACACTCGTCGATTACGGCACCGAAGCAGGCTGCGACGGAATGACGGTCGATCGCAACGGCAACATCTATCTCACGGCGCGCGGCCTGAAGCGTCCGGGCGTGCAAATCATCGATCCGACGGGAAAAGAAGTCGGCTTCATTCCCACCGGGCCAGAGAATCAAACTGGCGACGCGCCGGTCGGTATCCCCAGCAATGTTGAGTTTGGCCTGGGTGACGAGAGTAGCACACTATATGTCACAATCGACTTGAGTCTCTACCGGATCAAACTGAATGCACAGAGCTATCAAATACCATTTGTAGACAAAACGGCGGACCATAATTGGACTCGTATCACACTGGATACTCGTTTTCGATCGGAAGGTGTGGCTATAGGCGACTTCAACAAGGACGGTCGAAACGACATCGTCGCTGGGGACGTGTGGTACCAGAACCCAAAGGCCGCCGGCCAAGCTTGGTCCGTACACGAAATTCGTCAGCCCGGCAGCTTTGTCACAGGCGTGGGTTACAGCAACAGCTTTGCCAACTACGCATACGATATCGACGGCGATGGATGGCAGGATGCGGTTATCGTGGGTTTTCCCGGAGACCCGTTCCACTGGTACAAGAACCCCGGAAATGGAGCCAAGGCACACTGGAAGGGCCACGAAATTTGGCACAGCATCTGTAACGAGTCCCCCGATTTTGCTGACATCACAGGCGACAAGAAGCCGGAATTCGTCTTCGGGTCGCAGCCTGAATCTCAAATGGGATTCAGCATGATTCCTAATAAGGATGTCGTCACAGCCAAGTGGTCATTTCATGCCGTGAGTGCAAAGGGCGACCCTAATCAGAATGGTACTTTCAAGTATTATCACGGTCTGGGTTATGGGGATCTCAACAACGATGGTCGCAGTGATATACTGATTGCCCACGGTTGGTGGGAGCAGCCCGAGAATGCTACCAAAGGCGAGTGGGAGTTTCACCCTTATGCGTTGGCCACGGATGGCGTCAACCCGGAGAAGATTGCGGACATCCATGTCGAGGATCTCGACTTGGACGGCGACAATGACATCATCGGAAGTTCTGCCCACACCTACGGCGTGTGGTGGTTCGAAAACACTGGTAGCAACAAGGCACCTCAGTTCAAGGCCCACCTGATTGACAATTCGTTTTCGCAAACGCACGCAATGGAATTTGCCGACGTGGACGGTGACGGCCAGCGAGACATCATTACGGGCAAACGGTTCTTCGCCCACAACGGTGCCGACCCAGGCGGACGCGATCCGGTCTTGATGTATTGGTACGAAATTCGGCGTGCGAAGGGCCATCAGCCGAAGTTCATACCGCACGAAATCACGGCGGGACGAGACTCGGGAGTCGGCACTCAATTCGTCGCGCAAGATTTCGATGGCGACGGCGATCTGGATATCGCCTTGTCGAACAAGAAGGGCGTCAACGTGCTGATCCAGCAAGATCGTCCGGGTACTTGGCTGCATCAACCGGTCCTGGTGCCGTTGATAAAGATCGAGTAGTCGGATGACTGAAAGCAGATCGATCGAGGGAATTCGGGCGGGCGATCAAGGCTCGCATCGGTTTCGCTGGATGTTCGGCAGACACGACCTTTCGACGGGCGACTTTCCCCTGATCATGGGGATTGTGAACGTCACACCGGACAGCTTTTCGGACGGCGGGCAATTTGTCGTGGTCGATCACGCCGTGGCGCACGCGTTGAAGCTTGCCGACGAAGGCGCGGACATTTTGGATATCGGCGGCGAATCGACTCGACCGGGATCGGCAGCGGTTTCGGTCGAGGACGAACTGAGCCGCGTGATCGCTGTAATCCAGACGCTGCGTTCTCAAACGACGAAACTGATTTCGATCGACACAACGAAATCTGAGGTTGCACGGCAGGCTCTGGCCGCCGGGGCGGATATTGTCAACGACATTTCCGGCCTGACCTTTGATCCGAAGATGGTCGATGTGTGCGCGAATTCCGACTGTGGAGTCGTCTGCATGCACATCCAAGGCACGCCGCAGACCATGCAGGCCGATCCTCATTACGTTGATGTCGTTGCTGAAGTTCGAACCCACCTTGAGCGTCGAGTAGAGGCACTCGTCGAGGCAGGCATTTCGAAGTGCCGAATCGTGATAGATCCCGGCATTGGTTTCGGAAAAACGGCTCAGCACAACGTCGAGTTGCTCTCGAACGTGGCCCAACTACGCTCAATCGGCTGTCCCGTTTTGATCGGGCATTCGCGCAAGCGGTTCCTGGCCAAAGTGCTGGGGCGACCGGTCGAAGAGCGGGTCTTTGGAACGATCGGCGTCTCGATCGCCGTGGCTGCCCAACATGCGGATCTGATCCGCGTTCATGACGTGGCCGCCACGCGCGATGCGCTGTTGGCTTGGCAAACAATTCGACGCGGCGTTAACGGGTAACCGAATCGAGCAGCCGTTGAGTTCGCCGTGATTTCGCCGGACTTGGCGACATTCTTCAGCCGATTGTCTATCATCGTCGGATTGAATTTTCCCAAACGACACACTCAATTCAGTGAGCCTTTTCATGCCAGCGACCCGTCGACAATTCCTGAAGACATCTGCTGCGACAACATTCGCAGGCATGCTGACTTTGCCTGGACTCTTCGCTGATGAGCCCAAGAAAAAGGCGTCGAAATACATCGACGTGCATACTCACATCGGCACGACCTGGAATGGAAACAAGGAGCTCACGCCCGAAGGTCTGCTCGAATGGATGGACGAGCACGACGTCGAAAAGTCCGTGCTATTGCCGTTGACGTCTCCGGAATCGTCCAGCTTCCTGTTGCTGACCGAGCCGGCGTTGCAGGCCGCGAAGAAGTATCCCGATCGGTTCGTGGCGTTCTGTTCGATCGATCCTCGGACTTCAGTCGTCGGTGGACGTAAGGGGTTTCTCGATGTCATCAAGCGATACGTTGATCAAGGAGCGAAGGGCTTTGGCGAGCACAAAGTAGGGCTCAATTTTGACGACCCGCTAATGATGCAAGTCTACGACGTCTGCGAAGAGCTAAAGATTCCGCTGCTGTTCCACATGGACAACGAACGGGGCAAGGATCAGCCGGGATTGCCTCGATTGGAACACGCGCTGGCGACGTTTCCGAAGCTCAACTTTATCGGGCATGGACCTGGCTGGTGGGCGTCGATTTCTGGAGGACTCGATCAAGCGGCGCTGGGCGGCTACGCGAAAGGCAAAGTGTTGCCCGATGGAGCGATCGATCGGTTGATGGCCATGTATCCGAATATCTACGGCGATCTGTCTGCCGGGTCCGGATCGAACTCGATCAGCCGCGACACGGAATTCGGACGAGAATTCATGATTCGACGACAGGACCGCTTGATGTTCGGCACGGACTATTTGCAGCCGGGCCAGCCGGTGCCTCAATTCGAAGTGTTTGACAGTCTCGATCTGCCGAAAGCAACGCAGGACAAAATCTTCCGTGGCAACGCGACTCGAATCATCCTGGGCGAAGCAGCCGGGTAGATTCAGTATCCCCGCCGTTTTAGAATGGCCGATCAACTCAAAGACGCACACTTTCGATTCCTTTTACCCTAGGATTGGAACTTCAAATGCTGAGCATTTACGGAAACAAACAACGCCTGTGTGACGGAATCAGTCGTCGAGAAGCTCTGCGGATCGGCGCACTTGGTATGGGCGGCTTGACTTTGCCGGGCCTCTTGCGAGCGGAACAGCAGGCAGGGATCAAGCAATCTCACAAAGCCGTAATCATGATTTACCTGGTCGGCGCGCCGCCTCATCAGGACATGTACGATCTGAAAATGGACGCCCCTGCGGAAATTCGCGGCGAATTCAACCCGATCGACACCAGCGTTCCGGGCATCCAAATTTGCGAGCACATGCCCGGCATGGCCAGGGTGATGGATAAATGCGTCGCGCTGAGGTCGGTCGTTGGGTCGCCCGACGGAGCACATGATTCCTTCATCTGTTACACGGGTCGGTCCACTCGAAATCAGCCAACTGGTGACTGGCCGTCGATCGGCTCTGTGGTTTCGAAAGTGCAGGGGCCGGTGAATCGATCCGTGCCGCCGTTCGTGGGTTTGTCTCCGGATGCAGGACACCCGCCGTATGGTTCGCCCGGGCATCCCGGCTACTTGGGAGTGGGTCACGCCGCGTTTCGTCCGTCTGGCCCGGCGAAGGACGACATGGTGCTGAACGGGATCAGCGAAGACCGATTGAAGGATCGCAAGTCTTTGTTGGCTGCTGTGGATACAGTCAAATCAAACGCTGCGAACGAAAAGCTGTTCGACGGGCTGGATGCGATCAACGAACAAGCGTTAAACATTCTCACGTCGAGCCGCCTCGCGAATGCGATGGATCTTTCCAAAGAGGACCCGGCCATCCGAGAACGCTACGGCAAGGGATTTGAGACTCGGTACGGTGACGGCGCTCCGCGAAACTTGGAGCACTTCTTGATGGCTCGGCGACTCGTCGAAGCCGGTGCGCGAGTCGTCACGCTCAACTTTGGACGCTGGGATTTTCACAGCAGTAATTTCAGCGAAGCGAAGAACACACACTTGCCGTACTTCGATCGCGGCCTGTCTGTCTTGATCGAAGACCTCTCCGAACGCGGACTGCTCGATGACGTGGCCGTTGTGGCGTGGGGCGAGTTTGGTCGAACTCCTCGCATCAACAAGGACGCTGGTCGCGATCACTGGCCTCAAGTCGGTGGTGGAGTGATCGCCGGCGGCGGCTTCAAAACCGGACAAGTCATCGGAGCCACGGATCGACTGGGCGGCAGCGTTTCAGAACGGCCGGTCCACTTCGGGGAAGTACATGCCAGCCTGCATCGTTTCCTGGGCATCGATCCTGAAACGAAACTCAACGACTTGTCAGGCCGACCTCAGTATCTGGTCGAGCATAGCCCGATGCCCGAGTTGTTCTAAGCTCTAAGCTCGGTTCCGACCTAGCAAAAAACAAAGCTCTAGAGCCTCGTTTGCGGCGCTACACATTTTCCCGCCGTGACATGCGCGGCGACGGCCAAGCC
>JAQBZS010000642.1 GCA_027622115.1 Planctomycetota bacterium
CCCAAGCATCAGCCTCTGGCGTTTAAGTACTGACCGCAGCACAGGTTACGTTTTCAGATAGCTTCTACCGAGTCAAAACAAAGGACTTACATTTCGCCTGCGAGGCCCTTCAGCTCGACGTTGCGAGAATTCAAGGGATCGCTCAGTGAGGAAAGGCAAAAGGGGCATTCTACTTTTCGTTCTGACTCACTCAGTTCCGTGCGGATTCCGAGGTTATTTGCAGTAGAAATCCCGTGTTGCAGTCGATGTGCCGACTATCAAACGCTCACCGTCGTTACGTCCGAGTGTAACTGCTCGTCCGGAGTAGTCCGTCGATCGGGCGAAACCGCCTGGTTTTCCAGTGTTTCGGGACAAAAGTGCTGGTCCACTGCGTGCCAGTCGTGACTGGTCGCCGCCCGCAGACTTCCTCGCGAATGCCGGAGTGAAGCTCGCATGGCCAACACGATAAGAAATGCCTTGGTTTCATGGGTGCTTCGGTCACATATTCTTCGCCATTCATCCCACAGTCCCGAAAGTTTCGCCGGGCGGGCAGTTACACTCGTTACGTCCGTCACCGCCACCATTTCCAGGAATAACTCATGGCCGATTGTCCTCCTTCTCAATGTGGTGACTGCCTTCCTATTCCGATTCCCTACATCGGAAGCTTCACCAACGGCACACCCGGAAGCGGCGACGGAGGTTGTGGCTGTGATCAACAGACCGGGACCGCGGCCGAAACCCCACCAATCTTGACGGCCGGCGGTGGGGAAAGCTGTAGCGGTCAGGCAGCGGCAGGGGTCTCGCTGCCGTTCGCCGCGTTCAATTCGTTGGCGGCGGCGATCCCGTCCATTTTTCAGATGCCCACGGGCAACACGTGCGGCAATCATCTCAGCGGCTGTGGCTGAAGCACGGCCCTGGACCTGGGCAAAAAGTTGCAGTTGCAACTCAACCTTCCGCTGCCCGGCATTCTCGGCGGCACTGTGCTGAGCAATATCGCCAGCGGGAACCTCAGCGTCGAGTTCACGGCGCGAGGCGCGTCCCCGTACCGGCCGCATCCCCAATTCCGCTACAACTCGCGCGCTTCGGCCAGTGCGATTCAATTCGGCCAAGGTTGGGCTAATTGGAGGCCGCTCGCCGCGCAATGTGTTGCCGCAAGAGCGGAATCTTCGTGTCCCGGAGCATGTTGATCGCTCGTACTTGGTCCCGTTTGATCAGCGGCTCGATGCCGTACCAAATCATGTGCGGCAGATTTCGATCCATCGAGTCCTTTCCGTGACGCACCAGTTGTTCGGCAATTGCCCAGCGGTCGTCGAGCGGGAGTCTCTGTAACGCCGACGCCAAATACAGCCGCACCAGCGACGACTTGTCTTCGGCGGCAAGCCGGGCCATCTCGGCGAGTGGTTTCGTCGAACCCCGATCTTCGACGAGCAAACGAATCGCCCAACTCCGGATGTGCTCGTCCGCGTGACTCAATTGTTTCGTCAGGAATGCTTCGTCGAGACCGCCGATCAGATTCAGCGACCACAAGGCCCGCAGCTTTCGACCGGTGTCCGGATGAGTGGCGAACAACTGATGCAGCCCGTTCCGTGTGGCTCGCATGTCGTCGCTGCGAACGGACCGCTCGTGCAACAGTCGACGGGCATGTCGCACGAACCAATCGTTCTTGTGCAGTTGGAGTTTGACCAATTCCTCGTTGCTCAGCTTGCCCAGATCGACCGGTTGGTGCTGCGGCGTCCCGTAGGTGATCTTGTAAATGCGACCGCTGGTGCGATGCGTGCCGTCGGAGTCGTGACATTCGCCGAAGTCATGCCAGTCCGACATGAATACGCCGCCGTCCGGACCATACTTTTGCGAGAGACTTCGAAACCAGGGGTCATTCGCCATTAGGAAGTCCGGGCGATGCCGACCGACGTATCCCGATCCGGATCGCCCGAGTACGTCATTGTTGATGCGGTTTCCGTGAATGTTGCCGACGAAATAGGTGTGCCGATAACGGTCCGGCCAGTTGTCGCCCAAATAAACCATCGCTCCCGTGTGAGCGTGGCCACCTCCGGCCTTGGAGTGTTCGCCCTGGCCGCCGCGAGAGCTTTGCCAGGTTCCGCCGCCCCAATGCAGATGGTCGCAGATCGGAGCAATCCGCGAATAAATATGCTTGCTATCGGTTTCGCCTGGTCGACGCTCGTAGCGAGCGCCCGGAATCAGATGCCATAAATGCGGCAGGACGCAGTTCGAGAAAAAGCCCTCGCCGTGGTCGTCAAAGTCCAGCCCCCAAGGGTTGACGCAACCGCGAGCCACAACTTCAAACGACTTCCGTACGGGATGGAATCGCCAAATGCCGCGAGTGATCTGTGTTCGTTGGTCGGCGGGTGCACCGGGCTTGCCGACGGTGGATGCATGCGATTGCCCGATCGAGCCGTACATCCAGCCGTCCGGACCCCAGATCAAATTGTTGATGACATTGTGCGGACTGCGTCGCGTCCATCCATCCAAAACCGTGACCGGCGGGCCGTCGGGAACATCGTCACCATTCTCGTCCGGGATGAATTGCAAGTTGGGCGTGTTGCAGATCCACACGCCGCCATGCCCCAACAAAATTCCGGTGAGATAATTGCCTTTGTCCCAGAACACTTTGCGAGTCTCGAATCGACCGTCGCCGTTTCGATCTTCGAAGATCAGGATGCGATCGTTTCCGGTCGGTTTCCATATCGGATGGGAAAAGCACTCAACAACCCACAGCCGTCCTCGGTCGTCGAACGTGAATGCGATGGGCTGGGCCACGTCCGGTTCCGCCGCGAACAACGAGACTTGAAAGCCGTCCGGCACCGAGATCCGCGCGAGCGATTCCTCGGGCGAAAGCGACTCGTCCATCGGATTCTGCGAGTTCTTGATTCCCATCGGCAAGCCGGCTTGGTCGCCCGCGAACACGAACCCGCCACCAACAATCGCAACACAAACCGCCACCGTCCAAGACATGAAATTCACGTGTGATCTCCATCCAATTCATGGTCGCCCTGAATTCGTGGGCTCTCAGTCGATTCTACCCCACGAAGTCAGGATGACTATTGCCACCATAGACCCGCACCATTCTGACGCCGCATTGATGCAACAGTGGAGCCAGAAGTGGCCTGTTGAAAATCTTCGGGTTGACATGTGGTACTCGACGAATTTCAGTGGCTGGCGAACGAGCAGAGCAACGTCGTTGCCGACTTGAAACTCGTTTGGGACGTGTACATCTCGCGACTGCCGGCCGGAATTGTGCTGTTCTTATCCGGGTCTATTGCGTCGTTCATGCTGGACAAGGTTCTGCATTCCAGTGCGTTTTACGGCCGGATCGATACCGTCCTGCACCTCGAACCGTTTTCGCTCAGCGACACACAGACATTCCTCCATCGACGCGGCCACAGCGAAGTGCTGGAAGCGGCCATGCTGTTCGGTCGAATTCCCAAGTACCTGGAACTCGCGGACAACGCCCCGTTGAAGCGGAACGGGATCCGGCAAAGGCATCCGATTGGAGCAATAAGGCGAGTTGCAATTGACGCTGACTTTTCTTCAGCAGCAATCGGACGTAGCCTCTGACGATCGCAATTGGCCATCGTCCAATGCCCTCCGTGCCGTTGATTGGAAGCCGAAATGCCGAATTCACCTTTATTCAAGGAATTGACGGATTTCTTTATTCGAATCGGGGCCGATCAGGTGGCCCACACCGACAAGACCTATCTGGCCCATGCAATCGGCGTGCATAACGACTTGAAGGCGTGGGGCTGCAACGCGGAACTCTGTGTCGCCGGATTATTCCATTCGATCTATGGCACGGCGAAATTCCAGAGCTTCAAGCTCGCATTGGATCGGCGGGCTGAACTGCAATCCATGATTGGCTTGCGAGCTGAAGAGTTGTGTTACCTCAACTGTGCCATGGACCGCGACGTCTTCGATGCTACCGTGCAAGCGGACGGTCCGACCGTGTTCCGAGACCGACTGAACGGTCAGGTGTTGGAACTGACGACCGACATGTTCCGTGATCTTTGCACGTTGCACCTGTGTGACTGGCTGGAACAAGTGCCTCGCTGTCGTGACTGGGATCATCGCCGCGCCGCGTATCGAGCCATGGCCGATCATGTCGGTGGTGTGGCGATCGAAAGTTGGGAACGCGTGTTTGCGGATGCGACGGTGTGATACCAGCGATTGAACACCCTAATCGTGACGTACCTTCAACATGCAACTTGAGTCATCTAAAACCCGTTGGTGTTGCACGTATCGCCGGACTTATTCTGCCTACGATCAAACATGGCACATCAAAAGGCTCAAATCGCGATACACCACCGCGAGCCAATTTCGTCCGCGTGGAAAAGAGTCGAAAGTACGAGCCCACGTTGACAGGTCTCAACACGTCCCATAAGAGAGTATTGATGGGACAAATCACCTCGGCGGAGAGAATTCATGTTGACGATTTTCGGTTCAAGACCGCGTCGTAGCGGGTTTTGTGATGGCGTATCGCGGCGTGGATTCCTCAAGATCGGCGCGTTGGGCGTCGGTGCAGCCGGGCTCAACCTCGCCGATGTTTATCGTGCCGAATCCGGCGACTCGAATTCGAGTCACAAGTCCGTCATCAACATCTTTCTGGGCGGCGGACCTCCGCATCAGGACATGTGGGAAATCAAGACGAAGGCTCCCCAGGAAATCCGCGGGCCGTTCAATCCCATTTCGACCAATGTCCCCGATATTCAGATCGGCGAGTGTTTTCCGAAGATCGCCCAGATCATGGACAAGTCCGTCGTGCTGCGAGCGGTGGTGGGCTGCGAGGGTCGCCACAATTCGTTTCAGTGCATGACCGGTTTTCGTCACGCGGAACTGCGATCAATGGGCGGCCATCCCGCGATGGGCAGCGTGCTCCACAAGCTGCACGGCCCGGTCGACAAGGGCGTGCCTCCGTATGTGGGCCTGGTCACGGCGGGGGTTTGGCGAGATCCCGGTACTCCCGGTTTCCTGGGCCAGACCTATGCGCCGTTCAAACCCGAAGGCGAGGGTCTGGCGGACATGAAGCTCAACGGCATCACCACGGATCGACTCGGGGATCGAAAATCGTTGCTCAAGGGCGTGGATCAATTGCGCCGTG
>JAQBZS010000643.1 GCA_027622115.1 Planctomycetota bacterium
CGACTTGTTCGACCGCTTTCCGATTTACGGCGACGGCAACGAGGAATTGTTTCCGATGATGACGCAAGCGGCTGCATTCTTTGCCAGCATTCCCAGGTCGAAGACCGACAAGTTCATTGCAGCCAAACTACGCAGCGAGTCGGAACAGGACATCGCCCATGCCTTGATGTTCTATTTTTACTCGATCGAAATCCAAACGAAAGACGTTGACGACTTCCAGATTCCAACCGTGATTCGTGATGCCCTGATCGATGTGTGGACGACCAAGCCATCCCTCAAAGTTGAGGTAGATCTTGCGTCGGTCTTGCTCGAGTACTGCGTTCCCAAACACAACGATAAGGCTGACGCGAAGCTTGTCGAATGGCTCTGGAATTACCGCGAGCGATCGATCAAGAACGGTTGGCCAAACAAGGCGACTCGTGTGATGACGGCTTCCCTGCTTCTCAAGCACGATGCTCCAGACGAACGCGTGATTTCGGATGTGCTTGATGAACTAAGTCGCGATCTGTCCACGAAATCAGTGTCGGTGCCGGTGTATCGAGTCGCCGTGCAGATCGGTGACGGGCTGCATCCGCACATTCCCAAGTTGATCGAGCAGTTCCAGAAAACCGCAACAAACAGCAGCCCGGCGGTCGGCAACACATTGCAAGGTAAAGCGGCGCGAGTTTCTCTGACGTTCAGCCATCGGATTTGCTTGGTCGAGCTGTTGGGCAATTTGGGGCCCAAGGCCAAAGACGCCGTGCCGCACATTGAAGCCGCACTGGCAAAGACCGACATCGAAGCGTGGAACCTTCCACAATCGATCGACGAGCTGCTCAGCCAATCCCCGCAACTGCTTGTGGCTGTCGAGGACCTCAACTCGTATTCACAGACACTGCCACCGCAGGCCTCGCCCACGCACGGAGTCCAACCAGCATCCATCGGGGAATCGACCCAATTCGTGTTGTCGGCGCTGCAAGCTCTGCATCGGATCACGGGCGAAAAGCCGGACACGGACCGCCTCAAACCGAAGTCGGCGGATTGACATGAGTTGAGTCACCTTTCGTCGCGGCGAGATTCGGAACACGCAGCATCAAATCTCAGGATTGGAGAGGCAATTACGCTCACGGTGTGTTCGATCCCACATGCTTCTTCCCGAAGCGTTTCGCGGGCTTTGTCGTAAAAGGACGCGAAGAGTTGTAGCGCGCGTCCGCAGTCGGCATCGGCATCAGTGCTGGCGCGGAGTGATCAATTGCGCCGCCCGCATCCAGGTCGGGGGTCCAGATTCTGGGCGTGATCAGCACAATGAGTTCCTTCTTCAGGCTCGTCGTCGTCCGACGCCGGAAAAGTGCTCCGAGCCAAGGAATGCGGCTTAATCCGGGGACTCCGTCTTGACCGAGCGTTTCCTCTTCTTCGATCAGACCCGCGAGAACAATCGTCGCCCCGTCGGGGACCATCACGTTGGATGTCATTTCGTTGGTCCGCGTGCGAGGAACACCATTGATGACGTCGCCCGTACTTCGCTCGGGATGAATCTCGATGCGGACCATGCCGTCCGAGGTCACGAACGGTCGCAGTCTCAACTGAGTCCCGACATTGAGGAACTGGACGTTTTCCACCGTGCTGGTTTGTGTCACGGTCAGCGTCTTGAACCCGATTCGCTCGCCGATAATCAATTCGGCCCGCTGCTTGTTGAGCACCAGCACGCGCGGCGCGCGAGTACGCGAGCCTCGGCGACCTGCTCCAGCGCTTGCATGAACCCGGTGATGTCATGGTCGACGAACCCGAACTTTACGCCACCTTCCGTGCCCGCAAAACCGTCGCTCACCTTGCCGTTGGCCGTGAGTACGGATGAAGGAATAAACCCGGCGGCCGAGTTAATCGCGGCACCGCTGCCGGCCACCAGCAACGACTTTTGGGCACCGTCCAGCACGCCGAAATTCACGCCGAGGTTGAGGTCCTCGTTCAGAATCGCCTCGATGATCACCGCCTCGATCACGACTTGAATCGGCTGCACGTCCAGTTGCGGGATAATCGTGTCGATCATTTTGAGCACCGCTTCATAATCCTGCACGACCAACATGTCGCCGCCGGCCAGCGAATTTCCGCCAGCCTTGTCGGTGTCGCTGGCAATGCCGACTTCGCTTTCGGGTGTCATGGAAATTCGTCCGAGTTCCTTCGAGAGAAACGGTGTGATGATGTCCTGAATGTCCTTGGCTCGGATGTAATTCAGGTGGTACACCCGCGTGCCGATCTTGTTGCGGCTTTGGTTGATTTCGCGAAATTCGACGGGCGTATAGATGAAGACGATACCGCCCTCTTCGTGTGCAACGAGATTGGACATCTTCACGATCGCGTCGAGTGCGGCTCGCCGGCCGATGCGTTCAAGATTCGCAGTGATTTTTCCCTTTACGTTGGGTGAAACTAAAATGCCGGTGACTCCGTCTCGACTGAGCATCTCGAACACCTTCCGCACTTCGACGTCGTCAACGTGCAGCGTGACGAGTTCCGAGTCCTCGGTCGTCACTGGTGCGGGATTCTTCAAAGCAGCCGTCAACCGGATAACGGACTCTGGCGGCATTAGCGTCGGTGTCGTGGTGATCTGACGAACGTTGAATGTGCTCAAGTCCGACGCGGTGGTTTCGCCGGACATCCATTCGATCTTTGAAGCCAGACGGCCAGTCGATTGCGGCGCGTCGATGCGTGCGAGCGATCCTTCCGGCAGTTCTTCGAATCGATTCGCCGACGGACGCAACACGGGTGAACTGGCTTGCTCATCCGATGTCGCGTGCAGACGAGCCCGAAGTGATGCCTCGCGATCGATTGACGTTGTAGCGTGGTTCTTGACCGGCGATTGCTGAGTCACATCCGTGGGGTGTATCGCTGGCTTGGAAGGCGTCAACACGACTGGCGTCGGCAGCGCTCCATCATCGGTTGGACGATCAGCGATCGGGCCGTTGTTCGGTGGGCCGTACCACTCTCCGACACGCGGCTCGAACACGGTCGCAACCGGCCGACGCACCGGCTGCGGACCGGTGATGGGTGACGCAGCGTAAGACTGCGGCAGAAACTTGGGGGGGCTACGAACATCCGACGGCAATCGACTTGCCTGCAAGATCTCGCCCGACGATTCAACGGCACCGCCCGCCTCGACAAGTGCTTGCTCGAACGATTCCGTCCGCTTGGAAACGATTCCGACTTCATTCGAAGACGGCGGCTTGTGTGATAACCAAGGTTTCGGTTCGGCAAACGCAGGGTTGGGCAACGCGTGAAGAGCATTGTTTTCGAATGGCGGAACATCGGCCGAATCGCCGGACACGATCAACGAGGATCCCGCAGTCCGTTCTGCACTCGCAATTGGCGGGAAATCAAGCGTCGGCTCTTGCTCGATGCGTTGAACAATCGGTTTGGGTGCGGGCATGCGACTTGAATTCGCGACCTTCGCTTTTGCTTGCGTGTTGTTGGCGGGTCGGGTCGCGACTTCCGAGGAATTCTCGCGCAGGCTTTCACAACCGGACAAACAACCGGCCAATCCGATCGCGGCGATGGCACACACAACGGTCCAACCAAAGTTTGCGCGCGAGTGAGCATGAGGCTGGTGCATGAGCGGATCCGTCCATCATTCGAGCAATCGAAATGCCTACGATTCTTGTAGGGACATTCAGTTGATCGGAGCGGATCCACGGATGCTCTGTGATTTGTTGGATCGCAAGATCGGCATTACGGAAATGACCGGAGCTAACCGTCACCGCCGTTGGAATGCGCAGCTTGATGGGCGAATTTGAAAGCGGTGTAAAACCTCCCCGCAGGCATTCGCCTCCGCCACATCTCATTCGCCATCGTCGATGGCAGCGAGGTTCGCGGGTGACTCCAACTCCAGGACGCCTTCGATGAATTGCTCGACCAGCGCGGAATTGTGCCAGCCCTTGGATGCCTGATTTTGCAATTCCGTAACGACGTCTTCTTTTTCAATGGCTTGTCGATAGGGACGTCGGCTGGCGAGTGCCACGTAGGCATCGACCAGACCCACGATCTGCGCGCCCAGCGGAATCTCGTTGCCGCGCAGGCCGTCGGGAAATCCGGTTCCGTTCCAGCGTTCCTTGTGGTGGCGAATGATGGGCACCACGTCCTTGAGCGGTTTCAGCGGCGCACAGATATCGCAGCCGACTCGCGGGTGCTGCTGAAACATCGCCATTTCCCGAGGCGACAGGGGGCCGGTTTTTTCCAACACCGCGTCCGGGATCGAAATCTTGCCCACGTTGTGCAGGATCGCTCCATAGCGAATCAGCTTTTGTTCGGCGGGATCCAGACCAACGGCACGAGCCAGTTTGACGGACAATCCGGCGACTTGTTCGACGTGCGAATGGGAATAGCCGTCCTTCGCGGCTACGGCCCGAGCCAACGCCATTGCCACGCTCTCGGCCCCAATCAGTTCGTGATTGAACCGCTGAATTCGCAGCAGCGACCGCACGCGAAACGTCAATTCGCCGCGATTGATCGGCTTACGCAAAATGTCGTCCGCGCCGCATTCCAGGGCCTTGAGCTTCTCTTCGGTCGCGTCCGAATCCATCATCAAGATGATCGGTGTCAGTTGAAACTGCTCTTCGGTCTTGAGTTCCGAGCACGCGTCGAATCCGCTGCCGCCGGGGAGCCGCCCGTCGACGATCATGGCCTTGGGGTAAGGACGGCAACGCGCCAATTCCAAGAGTTTCTCGGCCGTTCCAGCTTCGACGACGTCGCATTCCATCCCGCCGAGCATGTGCCGGAGGATTTTTCGCACGGTCGCGTTGCCGTCGGCGATGAGCACCAAGGGTCGGTCCGCATCGTCATTCATGCGAGTCGCAATGCGATTGTCTAATTGTGTCTCGTTAGGCGTTTCAGCCGTAAGCGTGGCATGCATCGTAAGTCCTTCGCGTCGAGCTTTATCTATTGTGTATTACTACTGCGAGGATTTGTTTGGTTGTTGGTCGCCGGCAGTGTCGTTTGATCGTCAGCCGCAGGCGTACGCGGGTTGACATGTTGGGCACGCGTACGCCTGCGGCTGACGGTTAAACGACGCA
>JAQBZS010000644.1 GCA_027622115.1 Planctomycetota bacterium
TGCACTGCTGGCGGCTTGTTCGATGACGCTGTTCGACCTGCTGATTCAGCGTTGGGCTCCGGCGTGGGGAGCCGGCTATTTCCTGCCGATCGCGTTTGGATTCGCCGCGCTCTTGTCGCTGTCGTTTGCACGGCTGGCTGATTGCCCGAGCGACCTGCGGAAATGCGGCGCGGTCCGGCCGCTGGCGATCGGCGCGTTGCTGATGTCCGTGCAGGCCATCGGGATGACGGTCACGCTGGGTCTGTTCGGGGACGCGACGCGAGTCAACATCGTCTATTCGTTGAGGGGCCTGTGGGGTGTGTTGCTGACTTGGGTTCTGGCTCGACGTCTTGCTGCCGACTCGGCTTCGGTGACCGGGCACCGCACGATGACGATGCGGTTGATCGGAGCCGTCCTGATTGGAGTCTCCGTCTTGATCTCCGTGTTGTGAAGGACCGCTTCCACGAATCGCAGGAACGCATCAACCGGCACGGCGTTGTTCGGCGGAGAAGTGGGCTCGTGGACCAATGGCTCCGCTTGGAGTCCCGTCCCATTGATGAGCCGCGACCGACGTCAAGACCGCGTCGGCAACCTGCATTGCGGCGAGTGCTTCTTGTCCGCCGACCAACGGTTCGACGCCGAGACGGACCGCTTCCACAAACGAAGACAACTCGGCACTTAGCGCGTCGGCATCGACAACGCCCACGCTTTTCCGTTCGATGAAACTGGTGAAGACTTCGTCCTTCAGTTGCTGAATATCGGCGCCGACCGCTTGAGCACGTTGAACCGGCGGCGTGCCGAACAGCAGTTTTGGCGTTGGCGAATAGCACTCGACTGTCTTGGCATGAAAGTCGATGTCCACGTTTCCCGCGCTTGACCAAACCTGCATCGTCCGTTTCGCGGACGGGCACAGTCGCGACGCTGTCAGGTCCGCGATGCAGCCGTTTGCGAAGACCAAATGCGCTTGGACCATGTCCTCGAATTCGCCCATGACCGCGACTCCGAACGCTTCGCAGCGCACGAGTGGCGCGCACACGAGATCAAGGACGAGATCGATGTCGTGGATCATCAAGTCGTGAACCACGCCGATGTCCATCGAGCGAAACGCGAACGGACTGACCCGTTCGGCTCGGATGTATTTCGGATCATGGCACAACGGTCGGGCGCTGATCATCGCGGGATTGAAGCGTTCGATGTGGCCGACTTGCAGCAACGTATTGGAAGATTCCGCCAGGCTGACAAGACGCTCGGCGGACGCGACGTCGTTCGTGATCGGTTTCTCGACCAGCACTGGAATGCCGCGCATTAGGAATTCGCTCGCGGCAGTCGCGTGCAACGTCGTGGGGACGACGATCGACACCGCATCCACTTCATCGAACAACTCGCGATAGTCGCTGACCCATCGGGTGTGATGTTGTTCGGCGGCGGCACGTCCGAGTTCCGGATTCGTTTCCGCCACGGCAACCAGATCGACTCCATCAAGCCCCGCAAGAATTCGCGCGTGGTGCCGACCCAAGGCACCGACTCCAATGACTCCCACTCGCAGCGAATTCATGCCGCTCTCCGTTGTTCTGTTCCAGGTGTTTCCGGAAGCGAATCCGGCTTGGGTTGGTCTCGCACGGCTTCGCGCGCTCGACCGACGCGGCCCAGATGTTGAAGCTCGACGGATCTCAGCAGTTCCGTCAGCTCCAGTGGGACGACTCCGCCGAGTTCCGCCATCATTCGTTCGCGAACATCATCGACGCGGAGATTTTTGCGATACAACAATCGAAACGCTTGCTTGATGATGGCGATGGTGGGCTCGGAGATTTTGGCTCGCCGCAGGCCCACAAGATTGATCGTGACGATGCGTTGATGTTCGTTGCCGGCGGCGAGCATGAACGGTGGGACGTCTCGCATGACGCGACCGACTCCGCTGACAAACGCCAGTCGGCCGACAGTGCAGAAGTGATGCACGGCGGTATTGCCCGATACGATCGCTCGATCATGCACATGCACGTGTCCGCCCAACAACACGCCGTTCACCAGAATCACGTTGTTGTATACGCGACAATTGTGGGCCACATGACTGTTGGCCATCAGCAAGTTGTCGTTGCCGACCCGAGTCGTGCGGTCTTCTTTCTCGGCACCGCGACTGATGGTCACTCCCTCGCGAAACTGATTGCGATCGCCGATGACCAACTCGGTTTGGGTTTCGCGATAGCTAACGTCTTGCGGTTCGCCACCGATCACGCAGTTGGCGAAGAAGCGATTCCCCATGCCGATTTTGGTTTTGCCGACGATCGCGACGTGGCTGTCGAGCTTGCAGGCATCGCCGATCTCCACGTCCGGTCCGACCATGCAGAACGGGCCGATTTCAACGTCGCGCCCCAATCGAGCGGAGGGATGCACGTCGGATAATCTTGAAATTCTTACTGACATGTCGACTTCCTTGTCTCAATGCCGGGTTGCTCACGCCTTCCAGTGAGCGACACCTCAGGCTGCCTTAGTCATCGTCGCCTTAGTCATCGGCGCTTTGGTTCCAAGAATGCAGCGTACAATCTTATGATTCAGTTCGTGGCCCGATCGGATCGCCACGATGTGCCCGTGGATTCGATGTCCCAACAATGCCAAGTCGCCGATGCAGTCCAGGATTTTGTGACGCACGCACTCATCGGTCGCACGTAATTCGTTGTCGATCACGCTGCCGTCGCTTCGAAAGACGATCAAGTCTTGCGGGGTCACTCGTTGACCGTAGCCTCGGCTTTTGAGTGCAGCCACTTCCGCCTCAAGCACAAAGGTTCGAGCAAATGCCAATTGATTCGCGAATGTTTCCGGCGTGACTTCGATCGTGAGTGATTGCGCGGCAAATGGCGATTCCGGTCCATAGTCCAATTCAAAGGACACGACGCAGCCCGGCTGATCCGAATGTCCAACCGTGATTGTCGCGCCCGAGGCGTCCGATGCGACAACGGAATCCGTAACGCGAAACGTCTTGCATGACGCGGATTGCGTGACGATTCCAGCCGACAGCAGCGCATCGACGATGGGTTTTGAGGATCCATCAAATCCTGGGAATTCAGGGGCATCGAGTTGCAGTCGGCAGTTGTCGACACCCAAGCCGGCGAGCGCGGCCATCGCGTGTTCGATCATCTCCACGCTGACGCCGTGTGCTCCAATGACTGTGCGGCGATGGCTGGGCAATAAGTATTCAATGGTGGCGGGGATGAGGGGTTTGTCCGGCACGTCGATGCGTTGAAACACGATGCCGGTGTTTTCATCCGCCGGCAACAATTGGACGGTGACGTCCGTGCCGGTGAAAAAACCGATGCCGCTCAAGCACGCGGGTCGAGCGATCGTTGTCTGTGGTTGAGGAGAGGTTTTGCTCATCTTGTCGACCAAACAATCACACAGAAAACCGACAGTGGATTCCGAGTGAAACCACTGTCGGCTCTTGGCTTTCAATGACGCGGTTCAACAGCGATTCAATTCGTTGGAGTCCCCGCGGGTCGATAATTGCTGTTGAGGTAATTCAACACGGACAACGTGATGTCGTCTTCGCTGCGGTGGTAGACCACTTGACGATTCATGGCCCGAGCCACCTTGTCATACTGAATTTGCTCTTGGAGTTCCTCGCGATCAAATCGCATGACGAGCGTGTACTTGTAGTGATAGGCATACTTCTTGACGGCGTCCGCGACTTCCACATAGACCGTCTTGTAGATCTGCGATTCGGAACGCATCAGATCGCGTCGAACGCCCTGCACGAACGCATCCAGGTCGGACTTCAAGGTCAACAATTGCTTTTCGTACTTGATGTAGTCCGCCGAGCCTTGCGTGGTGCCCTTCATTTTTTCTTGGATGGCCAGCATGCGGTCGCGAGTTTCTTTGGCCTTTCCGTCACTTTGTTCGATCTGTTTTTTCAGGCTTTCGTGGAGCGCGGTGAACTTTTTGTAGTTCTTGAAGACGTGCCCCATGTCGATCAGACCGACTTTGTGTGGAAGTTCCGGGGCGCTCGCACCTTGGCCCTCGGCTTCATTGTTGACCGACAGGTTTCCGAAGAAGGCGACGCCGCCCACGAGACCCAGAATTGCGGCCGACACGATGATCTTTTTCACGGCGAATGCACTCCTTTGCTTTCGTAACGTCCCGTCCATGGGAACCGACCCGATGAAGTGGGCCTGACTGCTCGATTTGAGGAAGGGGAGGTGAGTCGAAACGAAATGTCGAACTCGCCGAGCAGGATTTGGGCGGGGAATGTTGCACAGTTGTTGTGGTTGGTCAATACGAGCATCACGTGCGGTTTTCGCTAACGGTTCGCTCGCTAAGGAACCAAGTTCCTGCCCCTTCGATCGACGGAACTGCCGCCCGTTCTTGACTCAAGATTGTTAATTTGTGCCGATTGTGTCGAGTTTTCCGATTGGGTTCTCAGACCCAAAGGTGAATGCGTTCTTGCAACGAATCGGGCAGGCGCTCTCGGATTGCTTTCAAAGCTTGTCCCTCGTGGTAGCGCGTGCTTAAGTGCGTCAGGATGATCAGCTCGTTCTGGAATTTCTCGGCACGGCTCAGCAGGTCGTCCAAATGTGTATGCCCAAACTTGTGGATTTTTTCCTTGCGATGTTCCGGACGGAAAAACGTCAACTCGGTGATTAAGACCTGCGCTTCATACACTGGTGGGTAATTGTCGAGACCCACCGGAGCGGAATCACCGACATAGCAGACCAGCGGGACTCGGATTTCCTCGGTCACGTCCGTGCCGGCAAGTCGCAGATCCCGAATTTCTTCGCCTGTGCGCCCCACGAATTCCGCTCGCAGTTTTCGACGACGATCCCAAACGACATATCCCACGGACGGCACCGTGTGTTTCGTGGCAAAGACCGTCACCACATGTTCGCGAGACAATTCGAACTCGTCGCCGGCTTTGACACCGACCAATTCGCACAGCATGCGACCGCGGTCCAATCGTTGCCACGACTTCAGCATTTTCTGGGCGGGCTCCAGCACTTCTTCCGGGAGATAGATCGTGGGCGGCTCCATCTTCATCATTCGCCGACGGGCCACATAAACCGGCATCGCGGCC
>JAQBZS010000645.1 GCA_027622115.1 Planctomycetota bacterium
GTGCGGGGGACATTCATCCAAGGATTCGAGTACGCTTCAAATTCAAAATGCGACATGCTCGACCTCTCGAATCAGTTTCAATGTTGAGATACCTGGAGCGACTTCCCAGATGTTTGGACTTCTTGTCCCACACCATCAGCGATCAATCAACCGCATCCCTTTTCCGTGCCAGAGAACGCGGATGTCGTGGTCCATCCAATACTCGCGGCCCGATTTGGACATTGGATCGCCGATTTCCCACGCGCCGAGATCTAAAAAACCGAAGCACAACACGGCGTGCAAGACCCCTGGGATGTAGCCCCAGTCTTCGGAGTACTTGGGATCGGTTTCCACACCCGGCTTCAATTCAATGCTCAGAATGATGGCAGGTTGACCGGAGGAGCGCAGTTCCTCGATGTCGTCCCACACAAAAATCTCCGGTTTCCATTGAGTCGACCGCGTCTTGACGGACAACCCGTGGTAGAGCCCGGACCAAGTGGTCCCGTTGCGGGTTAGGCACAATTCGGCCATTTCTTGTTCCGTGGCGTCGATCCCGTAGGCGGCCAGCATTGTGGCCGCGCAGGCCGCCGAACACGAACTTGGCGACGTTTGCAGACACACACCGTTGGCCCACTGGTTGTCGCAAGTCGGTGGTTCGCCGAGCAGCGGAAACACCGACGAATAAACCGCCGCCGCCGCCAACGCCAACACCGAAAATGCTTTCCGAGCCCAATGACCGGGCACTCGATGCCACGCGATTCCCGCCAGCAGTCCGGCCAGCAGCGGAAACCAATTCCCCACGATCACGACATTCGAGACTGGTAACAGACGAGTGACCCACACGTTGTCCCACAAAAAGTGGATATAGGCCGCCATCAGTCCCACCGTGGTGAGTGCCAGCACGTCGCGAATCCAAGGTCGAGCGTCGCGAGCGATTCGCAATCCAAACGCAAACGCGGCGACCGTGGCCAATGCGACAAAGATGAAACCCGAATAGAGGTCGGTCATGGGCAATCGTTGACGCTGTGAGACTCTGGACCGGACACTCCGATCGTGATGCGCAAAGTGTAATCGCCGATCTATACCAAAATCTCTTGCACGACCCGCGATGGCTCGACACCGGTGATGCGTTGTTCGAGGCCTTGGTACTTAAACGTCAGGCGATTTTGATCGATGCCCATCTGGTGCAGGATCGTGGCGTTCATGTCGCGGATGTGAACGGGGTTCTCGACGATATTGTAGCAGTAATCGTCCGTCTTGCCGTATTCGACCCCGCCTTTGACGCCGCCGCCAGCCATCCAGATCGTGAAACAACGACCGTGATGATCGCGACCGTGGTTGTTGGCAGTGAGCTTTCCCTGCGAATAAATCGTGCGACCGAATTCGCCGCCCCAGATGACCAGCGTATCGTCGAGCATGCCCCGCTGTTTGAGATCCTTGATCAATGCCGCAGCCGGTTGGTCGATCCCCTGACACTGCCCGCGAAGATCTTTTGGCAGGTTTCCGTGCTGGTCCCAGCCGCGATGGAACAGTTGTGTAAACGGTACACCTCGTTCCGCGAGCCGCCGAGCGATGATGCAGTTGCGCGCGAACGTGCCGGGCGTCTTCGCATCGGGACCATACATTTCCATCACGGTCGCCGTCTCGTCCGACAAATCCGTCAATTCTGGCACCGAAGCCTGCATACGGAACGCCATCTCGTACTGTGAGATGCGCGATTTGGTTTCCGGATCGCCAAAGTCGTCAAAGTGTTCTTCGTTGATCTTGGCGATGCGATCCAACATGCGGCGTCGCATTTCGCGATCAACTCCCGCCGGGTTCTTCAGATAAAGCACCGGATCGCTGCCACCGCGAAATTTGACGCCCTGATGTTTCGACGGCAGAAATCCTGCCCCCCACAGTCGTTCGTACAACGCCTGCTTGCCGCCCGGACCGCGAGAAATCATCACCACATAGGCGGGCAATTCGCTGTTGGGGCTGCCGAGTCCGTAACTGATCCACGAACCGAGGCTGGCCTTGCCGGGCTGCTGAGCGCCGGTGTTGATGAACGTGATCGCGGGATCGTGGTTGATCGCTTCGGTGTTGACCGACTTGATGATCGCAATTTCGTCAACGACTTTGGCGATATGCGGCAGCACTTCGCTGACGTAGGTTCCGCTTTGCCCGTGTTTTTCGAACTTGAACATCGGCGCGACGCACGGGAACGACTTTTGGCCCGCCGTCATGCCGGTGATTCGCTGACCCATGCGTACCGAGGCGGGCAATTGCTTGCCATGAATCTCACGCAACTCCGGCTTGTAGTCGAACGTGTCGATGTGAGACGGGCCACCCGCCATGAAGAGATAGATCACGCGTTTGGCCTTGGGCGCGAAGTGCGGCAGCCCAGGCAACCCTTGCCGAGTTGCAGCGGCGACTTGCGGAGCAGCCAGTGCCGATGCACCCCGGTCGGACAACAGGGCCAAGGCGGCAGCGCCCAACGGCCGCGCGCTATTCGCCAGCAATTGACGTCGGTTGAGTTGTTGTTGGAATTCTTCAAGCGGATGCATTGCATTGGCCTTTTGGGAGTTCAGTTCAGCAGACAATGTACGCGAAATCGCCGGAGATGTCCGGACAAATCGTGGCAGCGCGAATGACCGATGTGATGGAGCCTCGCACGGAGGCTACGAGCGTTCGATGGGTCAGCCTTTCGGGCGAGTGCGTTTGATCGGCACGTCTTTTCTCGCGAGCACTGCGTCGAGTGCGTCGGCGGCGTAGGTGTGCTGACGGTCTGCAAATTGGCCGAAGTACTGAAGCTTGCCGTCGCGATCGATGACGACCGTGGTGGTGGTCGATTTCACTCCGAAGACGTCGGCAGCGGTGCCGTCTTCGCTGAGGGCAATCGGCAGCGTGAGCCCTTTCTTTTTGGCGAATGCAGTGACCTCTTCCAGCGTCTCGCCGAAGCTGGCGTCAATGGCGATCACTCCGGCTTTGCCACGATGCTTCTTCGCGAGCTTGTCGAGATCTGCTTCGACGTGCCGGCAGCTATGACAGAACGAGCACCAGAATGTCAGCACGAGCGTGCCGTCTGCCGTGAGCGTGGTGTCCTTTTGAAATTCACTCAGCTTTCGAGCCTTGCCGTCCAGTGTCACGCTGAAGTCCGGAACCTTCTCGCCGATGGCAATCTTCGATGCGGCGTTTTTTGTCTCGCCGTGATGGTGAGCGTCCTGTTGCCGGTGGCCTTGTGCAGGCGTCTTGTGGCTTGCAGTCGCGTGTGGGGCGTGGCCTGTCTTCGAGTGTGGTGCGTGATCGCCGGCATGGTCGGCGCGCTGTGGTTTCCGATGAGGCTCCGCGTTGCGATCGCCGATGCGAGCTGATCCATGTTTGTCGTTGGCAGCGTGAGCATTCTCTTGATCAACGGGGTCCGACGGCTCTGAACTTTCGACGGCACCGCTGTCGAGCGATTGCGGCGGCACTTCCGAGCAGGATGTCAGCAAGAACGGGCTAATGCCGATCAGAACGGTCGCGATCGAACGCATAGTGAATTCCTTCATGAGTCGGCCAAGATTCGTTCGTTGACGCACGGTTCGAACCGGCAGGTAGCCTCGCGCATTCTACTCTTGTCTCGTCCGTCAAAACCAAGGTTGTCCCCTCCGTCGGTCCCAAACGCAAACAGCCAGACTGTGTGGCCGGGCTGTTGCGAGCGGATCAATCAATGTCCGATCGAGAATGAACGGCGAGGCATCATGTCGCAGGGAGTTACGCAACTGGTGGTGTTGGTCGTGACCAATGCCGGATCGGTGAGCATTGGAATGTGTTTCGGCACGGTGGCGAGCCAAAGACGTGCTTGAGCCATTTCTCCAAGACGCAGGGGGGCGAAAAGGGTCGGGAGTCGCTGAACACGACTTGAGGCCACCAAACCGCTCTCACGCGCCATGAAAAAGACTCTCGACGCAGTTCCGCGCCTCAAGCCGTCACGTAAATCAAGTCGATTGATACGCGAGTAGGACGAACCCGATGGGCAGGCTCACGGACAGTGCAAAAGGTCAGGCAATTTGTCTTCTTCGAACACATTCCTCAGCGCACGAACCATCGTCCTCCGCGACGCGGGCCAGACATTGAACTCGCCGCTGGCCTGTCTCTTGATTGGAATGGTCGCCATTTGCTTGGGTGGCTGTGCTTCAACGGATTCGCCAATCTCATTCCGGCGTCCGCAGTCTTATCAGCCACCGAAACGCACAAAAGTCCAGGTCCGCAAGTTTTGGGACTCGTGGGCGGACGAAAATCTGGCAGCCGGGGATATCGTGTTCCGCATGGGCTCGACTCGGGCTTACGGATTCATCGACACGTCGCGTTTGGCCGCACTCGTGGCGGACAGCCGATTCTCGCACGTGGGCATCGTGGCCATCGAGAATGGGCATCCGGTCGTGTACGACATCGAGCGACATGGAGCCCGCCGAGCAACCTTTAGCGATTTTATCTTTGAATACGAATTGGCATTTGGTGTCAAACGTCTCAAACCGGAACATCAAAAGCATGTCGACGAGGCAGTGAGATATTGCCGCTCGGTCTATCACAATAAACCGAAGTTCGACGATGCCATGCAACTCGACAATGACGCGCTCTATTGCACGGAAATGATTGAAACCGCATATCGTTCAAATGGGCTTAAGCTCTCGGAACCGAGCAGGCTGATGGACTATCCGCGATACGACGAGTTCCCCACGTGGATGTTCATCGCCAAGTATATTTCGCCGCTGACTCCCGAACAGTTGGTGTTTTCACCCGGCAATGATACACACGGCCTGTGGTCCAGCGATCGGCTTGAGACGATCATTGACGCGTCCGACCCGTATGTGGGAGTTCATGCGGTGGAACCCGCCCGAATGAAGCCTGCTGCGGTTGAAACAGCGTCGCGACCGAGTCGGGATCCGCAATAGGCGTCGCCGAGAGCAGCCTGGGTGTAAGCCCAATGGCCCCAGGGTTGTGCAGTTTGTGTGAGCGGCAAGGCGCTAGACCTTAACCCAGCGAGACTAATTCACAAGAAGTAGCAAATAGATGGAACTCATTCGTGTTTTTGC
>JAQBZS010000646.1 GCA_027622115.1 Planctomycetota bacterium
TCGGCTGGTTTTTCGCCGCTATGCGGAGAAAAACCAGCCGAAACAACGAGCAGATGCGGAGGGCTCAGTGACGGGATGGTTGCTGCGATGAAAGCCAGGTAGCTTGTCAGTCGTTGCTTCCACCGACACGGGGTCGACGGAGAGCGGGTGTTCGCGAAAGCCGGGTGGTTTTGGGCCGGTTGCAAACCAAAGATTGTCGTTCAAGCCGCCCGTCACTTCGGTGCGTCATTCGTAAACTGAAACGAATACAAATCCGCGTCCTTGAGCACGAATCGCAAACGTACCGGCTTGCCGGACAACTTTTCGACATTCGAGTTTTCGTTCCATTCCACCGTGCGATCCAACGTGTCGCCAAACGTTTCGGGACAGTCCTTCAACGCGAACCCGGAAATCGGTTTGCCGTCGACGCCCTGAATTTCCACGCGAACGCTGCCAGCGGCGGATGTGGCAAAATTGAGGCTCAGCCGGCGACCTTCGAACTGCAACGGCTTCGTGATCAGTTCGCCGCCTTTCCACGGCCCGTTCACGGACACGAATCCATCGAGCCGCAACGTATAGCGTCTCATGGCATTACTCGTTCCGGTCCAACTCCCTTCGGAGGCATACAGCGACATTTCGCGAGGTGCTCCCGGCAACGAGGACTCCGTCTCGACGGCGTGCCATGCGATGTATTGATGCCCGTAGAGCCAGGTTTCCGGACGCTGTGGCCCGGGTCGGAGAAAGGCTTCATTCCAGCGTTCGAAGTGAACGCCGTTGCGACTCGCCATCAGCAGCCCTTCGGTGAGCGCCGTGCCGTAACGCAGATTCGCGGCTGCGCGTTGCTGGCGGTCCTCAAGTTGCGGCAGGGCTCGCATCGATGCCGACCAGCCGCGTTCGACATACCGCGTCGGAAATCCGATCAAGATGTGCGGGGCTCGAAAGTACGGCCCGATCTGATTGGTGTAGAGATGCTCGACGGGCGAATCCTCGTAAGTCAGGTCCGCTTCTTCATTCCACGCCAAAAAGTCCGCCGACGAGGCCGTGCGAATCGCACGGTAACCAGCGGGCTTCCAGACTTTGCCGGTGGTTACGCCCTTCGTGAAGGTGCGAAAGTAGGCTCGATACTTTCCGGCGGTCGGATCCCAGAAGGCGAGGTTCTGCGAGTCGAACGCACCCTTGGTGACCACCGGGTCCTTCTGCATCAACGACCAATGAATCCCGTCCGCCGACTTAAACGCAAACAGCCCACCTTCTTGCGCCGTGCCGGCCAACGCTTTGAAGCGCGCGTCTGCGGGACAGTCGGCTCGCTGGTCGAGAAACGGCGAGAAATTATGCACGCCGACTCCATCCCACACGATGTTGTTGTCCTTCGATCCGTTGTAGGCGAAGAGACCCAAGTTCGGTTTTTTCCAGTGAATGCCGTCTCGACTTTCCGCGTAACAGTAGACCTGCTTGCCGGCTTTCAGACGTCCGTCCTTCACTCCCAACGCCGAACCGCGGTGATACATGCGATACACGTCGCCGTCGTGAATCACGGTGTGGTAACCACTGCCCGCCCCTTCCCACGGCGCGTCATGCACGATGGCGATTTCGCGTGGAATTGGGTGATGTAACCGCCGCCGCGCTCCGTCGAGCGATTCAATCAGTGACCCGTCGACAAACAGCTCGCGCCGCGACCCGATGTCGACAACCCCGACCGGTCGCGTCGCGGCGTCTCGGCTGACGGCGGGTTTCGTGTCGGAGTGCAGCGATTGGGTGATCGCCAAGCAGAATACGCTGCCAACGAGCAGTCTGGTTGTGCAAAGGGCGTTCATGATGTCGGTGTTCCTCGTCTCAAGAGCGATGTGGGTCGGCGCGGGGATTCGAGCAACTATTCAGCAATCGCTTTCAGCAACGCGTCACGAGCGTCGGAGTAGTATTGGATATCAACCTTGGTAGCCATTTCTCTTCTCCACTGCCAGGGCTGATCGTCCAGACTTGCCCAGGTTCGAGAGGGTCATCTCCGATTCCGCCGTCACTTTGCAATTCGGGCGTGACAACGAACTGCTCGACCCCGTCTTCACCCATGACGTAGCTGAAGTGCGTGTTACGGAATTCCGCCGACCCGATCCGTTTCTGCTGTTCCTTCACGCGGCGGCGAGCTTCCATCGCAACGCGGACAGCCCATTCAATGTCCTCGTCAGGGATTTTGGCATCGCCAGGATACAGCAGCTTCAACAGTCCACTGACAGTCTTGTTGACGGCGTTGGTGTCGCGACCGCTCAATGCGCCGCCGAAGAAGACGCGGCCTTGAAGCGTGGATACTCGACTCTGCTTTCGCAGTTGATTCCAGCACTCGGACAGAAAGTCACTGACAAGACCGAAGTGATCTGTCAGCAGTTCTTTGCTGACCTTGGGGACGTCCCAGCCAGGCAGGTAGGCATGAAGTCGATCCATGAACGCGGTGTCGTCT
This sequence comes from Planctomycetota bacterium, assembly GCA_027622115.1. Taxonomy (GTDB): domain Bacteria; phylum Planctomycetota; class Planctomycetia; order Planctomycetales; family Planctomycetaceae; genus JAQBZS01. The sequence goes on from JAQBZS010000646.1 coordinate 2,432, forward strand.
CGCATCTCCGGTGGCAGTGGGCCAAACAGGTGGCCGACGCGCTGCTGATGGCTGACGTCTACCTCGAAATTGCCAACCAGGACGATCCCACCATCAGCACGGATGGACTCCTTGCCGCGGCTGAATTCGCCGGACTCCATGTAGCCCTTCATGATGTTGACGCCGTCCTTCTGGTCGAAGGAAATTCCGGAGACTTCATCGAAGCAGACAACGTCGTACTGACACACAAGTCCTCGCTGGCCGGACGACAGATTGACGAACATCTGGGCGACGGTCGCCTTTCCGCCGGAGATCAGCCGCGAGTATGGAGAGACCTGCTGGAACAGGTGGCTCTTACCCGTGCCGCGTGGTCCCAGTTCAACGAGGTTAAAGTTGCGTTCGACGAAGGGGACCATCCGCAGCAGTAGAGCGTTGACCTGTCGATCGTCGAGACCCGCGCGTTCGATCCCGATGCTCCGCAGTAGGAACGTCTTCCAGTCGTCTGTCGAAAACGCTTTCCGAGCCGTCGTTGCCGCCGTAGCTTTACAGTTCCCGCAAAGCAAATCCGTCAGTTGAGGAAGATTACGAGCATGAGAATCTCGCCAGTCCTGCTGTTGTTGTTCATGATGCTTGGTTGTGGCTCGAAAAGCGACTCGGCAAAGTCATCGAACGAAAAGACACCGGCTGCGAATACTCCCGATGCGGCAGAGGTCAAAAAACACATGACCCCCGCTCCGCTTGCATTGGGCGAACGATTACCAACAGCGTGGGCATGGTTTTAGTGCCAATCCCGGCGGGTGAGTTTCTGATGGGCTCGCCTGAGTTAGAAAAGGGCCGCAAGGACAGCGAGCACCAGCACCGCGTGCGGATCACGAAGCCGTTCTATCTCGCGACAACGGAAGTCACACAGAAACAGGATCCGAAGGTTCGTCTGGACCAAGGCTGATTTCGATATTGTTGGCGCGACGGAATCAATTCAATCACGGTAACGACAAAGGACCGCTTCAATGTTGCTGAAGTCATGGTTGTCTACTGTTACACGACGGGCCAATTGGGTCTTACAACTTAGTCGTTCCGTATCTGAGAATGCCCGACGGAAGATCCGGCGGTCACCATGGATTGCCGAGTTTCTTGAGGATCGCACGCTACTTTCGCCAAACTTCGGTTTCGCGGCAGGCTTCGGTGCTGCCGGGGAGGACATCGGCCTGGGAGTGGTCGCCGACGCGGACGGCAATGTCTACGTGGTTGGAGACTTTGAAGGGACTGTGGATTTCGACCCAGGACCGAGTGCGGTCAATCTCATAAGTGCTGGTGGCAGCGACGCCTTCGTTGCCAAGTACGATGACGTCGGTGCATTGATCTGGGCTCGCCGACTTGGCGGCGGCGGCAACGATTCAGGATTGGCCATCGCGTTGGACGACAACGGCAACGTGTATACCACTGGAAGTTTCGCGGGGACTGCGGACTTCGATCCGGGTGCCAATGCTTTTGACCTTGTTAGCGCCGGAGTAAACGATGCGTTCGTGATGCACGTCGATGCCACCTCTCATCGAGTCCGAAGACGCACCACCATCGTGGTTTGCTTTGACAGCACCCTACGACCTACGACCACAAATCATCCAAGTGCTAGAATCCGATTGCCGATTGACCGGCTGCGTGTTACCGGAGACAAACCCGGCTGAAAGGCGACAAACTCACGAGACTGAAACAACTCAACGGTCTGGAGACGATCGCATGAGCGGAATCATTCAACACCCTCGACTGACTCGCCGAACCGCAATCCAAGCGGGCGGCATCGGCTTGCTGGGATTGGGCATGAACCATGTCGCGGGCTTGCGGGAACTCGCCGCCGCCCCTGGCGATGGTACGAAACGCCACAGGGCCGCCATCTACATCTTCCTTTCGGGCGGGCTGGCTCAGCACGAAAGCTTCGATCCCAAACCGCTGGCTCCCGAGAACATTCGCGGTGAATTCTCGCCGATCGACACCGCGACGCCCGGCATTCAAATCTCGGAGCACCTCCCGCGATTGGCGGCGTGCAGCAACAAGTGGTCTCTCGTGCGTTCGCTGACGCATCCCTACAACGAGCATTCCATCGGCCACCACGTGATGTTGACCGGTCGCACGGAAACACCACGCGGCTTCAAGTCCAACGCGCCCACGGCGAACGACTATCCGTCAATCCCGTCCGTGGTGACCGGTGTGGTGCCTCGTCGGAACAACTTGCCACCCGCGGCCGTGCTTCCCGAGAAACTCATTCACGTGACCGGTCGCACCATCCCCGGCCAATTCGCGGGCCAGATGGGCAGGAAGCTGGAGCCCTGGTTCATCGAAGCCGGCAACTATCGGGACTCCAAGTACATTCACGGTGCCTTTCCGGAATATGGCTTCCAGCGCTGGGAAGGAGCCACCAACCCGGAGAACTATCGCTTCGAGGCGCCTCGCCTGACGCTGCCGCAAGGCTTGCTGGAACACCGATTTCGACGCCGCTTGGGCTTGATGCGGGAAATCGACGAACAGCGCAGCTTTCTGGATCGCACGGTCAACGTGTCGCAGTTTGATCGACATCGACAAGAAGCCGTGTCCTTGCTGCTGAAAGGCGGAGTTCGCCAAG
>JAQBZS010000647.1 GCA_027622115.1 Planctomycetota bacterium
TTTTCAACACCCTGCCTGTGGGCCATCACCGAGCCAAAGGACAAGCCGGCGCCATAGCGGAACAACAAGCGAGGCCCGAGTCGGTCGGCGAAGAGGCCTACTCGCCCAAGCCCGGAGTTTTCAATTTGCAATTTCCAATTCCGCAAACGCAGAACGCGCGTCGGACTGAAATGGAATTAGAATTGAGAATTGACAAATGCAAATTGACAAATGCGAATTAAAAATTGGCCCACGCGTGGCACTTCGGCAACATCCGTTGTTGCGAAAACGCCTCGTGATCTTGCACGCTCGCCATGCCGACTCGCTTTCAATCCCTTGAATCGCCCGCCAAATCACGACTTACGTACAAATCGCCAGACATCCAGCTCGTTTGGACCGTCGATTGCATTTCTCCAGCCTGCGTTGAGGGATCGCGCATGACAAACGACGGACCGTCGAATTCATCGGGCTGGGAATCTGCACATGGTCTCGAAACGACGACAGCGAGTGAAATATCACGACTGGGATGACGTCCACGTCCTGGATGTCGGCGAGATGGAGATCTGGGACGGTGCCGACTTGGCGCTGATTCGAGATATGCTGGTCGAGATGATCGAAAAGAAGAATCACCGATCGGTGGGCGTCAACCTGAAGTATGTGAAATACATCCCCAGCGGATTTTTCGGGATGATGTTCGACTGGCAGGAACGAGGCATCCAAGTCAGCCTCTACGAACCACAACCGAATGTGGCCAACATGCTGTGGTTCCGGCAATTCTTCGACCACGTCGGAGCCGGTCGATATGCGATGCTGATCGAAGCCAAGTTCGAATACGCACCGAGCGCGAAATCGAGCTGGAAGAATGAAAAGATGCCGTGGGAAGAACAGATTTCGCAGTTGGCTCGACCGGTTCCCTCGGATGCCCTTTCATGATGCGACGTCGGTGTTTGTCGATGCTGCGGCGTTGGCATTCTCGTGGAATCGATTCGCCACGAGGTGCTCGCCGCAGAACACCAGCAGCACCAGCGTCAACACGTAGCGGAACAACTCTTCTCCCATTCGCGTGTTGTTGATGATGCGTTCCAATTCATCCAGGTCGTGTGTCACGCTGTATCGACCTTCGCCGAAGAGGGCGTTGAGTTCGGCTTCGGTCAACCGAGTGAAGTCGCTCTCGCCGATGGGCATATTGACGCTGAAACCGGCGATCGATGTCCCCGCTTCTTGAAGCTGGTAGCTCCCGACGGCTTGCGTCTCCGAGACGGTGATGTTCTGCGCGTCCGACTTCTCCAGTGGATGTTGTTGCAAATCCGGCAACCGGAGCATCGTCGTCGGCGAGTCCTTGGTGCGCGGCGTCCGCCGAACTAGGACGTCGTCGCCCGCGACCCAATTCGACACTTCATCGCTGCGCCCCGTCAACAGTTGCACGGTTTGTTCGTTCAACGCCAAGAACGGCCAGTTGGCGGCGATGTTGCTCCACAGATCCAATTCGTCGCCCGTGGTGATCATGACCACGCGACCGCTGCCGACAACGCGTTCCAAGATCGCCGGATGTGAACGGTGGATGTCGTATCGCGCGACGACCGTGGCGTCCGCCGTCGTGCGCACCGCCCAGCGACGATACACGTTGATCAACCCGGCCCACGTATCGTCGATGTCGCTGAGTTGCTTCACGAGCGGATGGTTGGCGTTCGGGATATCGAGTGACGCAGGCTTCCCCAAGAATGCGACATTGGCAATCAATGCGGCCGGCAAGATGGCCTGCGCCGACTCGGGTTGGTTGTAAGCTTCGGCGTTGATGTCCGAGTCACCGAGCACCACGGCCAGCCCGCCGCCGCGTTTGACGAATCTCTCCAAACGGATCCAATCGTCGTTGGCGGGGCGTCGCACATTGACCAAGAAAACACAGCCAATGCCGTTCAAATTGGCTTTGGCAAACGTGTCGAACGCTTCGTACTGCACGACGAAACGCAGAGCTTCGAGCGCTTCCCGCCAGCGTGCCACACCATTCGCGGACTCGCCCACGAGCATCACTTTGGGGGCGGCTCGGACCGCGATCGTAAAGTGACGCACGTCGTCCGCCGGTAGTGGGTCGGAACCCGCCAGCCGCACTTCGCCTTGCACGAACGGTATCTGCACGTTGCCGAGCGTGAATTCGAGATCGCGGTGTCCGCTGCCCGCATCGAACGTGACGGACGTCTTGTCGATCACCACTCGCTTTCCCTGGTCATTGAGCAAACGCAACTGCACGGCTTGCGGTTCCGTCGTATCGACATTGAGCGCGGACAGCGTCGCCGTCAGCGTCACATCGTCGCCCACCGAAGCGGTCTGCTGCGAAAAACGCACTTCCGTAATGGCCACGTTGCGAGGTGACTCGCTGCCGACGTCGATCACGTACACGTGCAACCACGGCGCGCGCGCGAGTTCTCCGTGTAGGAACTCGGCGGATGACATGCGCCACCCAGAACGACTCAAATCCGTGAGCACGTAGATCTCGCGGACGAATCGATCGCTGACAGTCTCAGCGTCAGCGGCATTTGCGTTGTTCGACTCGCTGATGCCGAGTTCCCGTTCGCGTTCTTCGATTTGCAATCGCACGGCGGTCATGAGTCGGCGATTCAAGGGAATCGTAACCGGCTGAGTCGTCAGGCCCTCGATTCGCGACTTGGCCGCCGCGAGATCGGCCTGAACCGGGACGGCTTCGCTGGACGACGAATCGAACACGGCGACTCGACTGCCACCCACAAAGTTGGACAACAACTGACTGCCGGCGGCCTTTGCAGCTTCCAGTCGAGTCTGATTGTTTTCGCGGTAATCCATGCTGGGACTGGTGTCGATCATCAACACGGCCGATACGGGCAGGTCCTGATCGGCGGCGGTGAGCGGCTCGGTCATCTCGACCGACACGCGTTCCCAGTACGGCCAGACCACCAACAACAGCACGGCCACGGCGGCGAGTCCTCCCGTCGTGCCGCGGAGCATCGTCCGGCGATAGGTCAGCACGTGTTGCGCGAGCGACCGCTGTTTCCAGCGCCAAACGGCCAGCCAATACACAGCCAACGCCAGTCCGACAATCACCGCCAACCACGAGCCCTCGCTCACGGAGAGACCGTAGTCCGCGGACGGAAGCGTCGGTCGAGCCACCGCCAGCACGATCAAGGCAATGACCGCGATTCGCAACAGCAACAACCAGATGTGTCGCAATCGCATGCGTCGTACGTTTTGGCGGCGTCGCAATTTGATCAATCGCAGCGCCGGGAAGATCACGCGTTTCGGTTTGGCTCGCATGATGAAATGCAAGACGACCGGAATCACGGCCAAGCCGAGCGCGGCGAGCAATGCGGGGTTGATGAGCGTCATGCGTGCGAATCGAATCTCAACCAAACAGTTTGTGGGACTCTTGGTAACCGATGCGAGGAGCCAGCACGGTGCCGTCCTTGAGCTTCTCGCCGTTCGGATTCATGTAGACTCGGCCCGTGGGAAGCTTGCTGCCCGGCTGCACATTCAAAATGTGAATGTTGAAGATGAACGCGGGTTCGTCTTCGGCCTTGAACCAGTGAATGTTGTCCTTGAAGTCCGAAACCGTGGAAAACGCGGCCGCCCCGAATTCGCGATCAATCGTGGGCCGGATCAGGATGTGGTCTTTTTGGTCTTCGAGCCGATCGTAGTGTCGACCGTGAAAGTTGCCCTTCAGGATCAGAAATGCCGTGGCCATGTTGTTGTGACCGTGCGGCACCACCGAACGGCCTTTCTTCAACGCGAAGATTTGCTTCCCAAACACAACATTTTTCGGCAGCCCTTCCACCGCAGGCAGATTGAATCGTAGGCTGCGTGCCCCGTTGTCGACCATCTTGAGGTCCTTGGTCAGCTTCTCGAAGTCGAGCTTTTTCAACAGGTCCGGCAGGTTGACCTTGGCGAACAGTTCTTCAATCTTCTTTTGCCAATCGAGTTGCTTCAGTTTTTGGCCCTTGATGTCGGCACTCAGTTGATTCAGGTCGAGCAGCCACTTATCGACCGTGGGCTTCACATCGGCCGCCACGGCGTCGGTCTGCGAGATCACGTCCAACAACGAATACGTCAGCATCGATCCCAACGCGGCGTGCGTGAATTCTCGGCGAGTGAAGTCGTTCATCGTGGCTCCTTGGGTTGTTTGACGAGCGGATCGTGTTGGTGTGGATCGTATTTGTCGACACGCGCAAATGCGAGAAGACCTCCTCGTACTAACCCATCGTGGTTCCATCCGGGGTCTGGCTTACGTCTTTCAGATTTGGCGGTTCGCCGTTATTGGTGAATTCCACGTCGAACGCCCGCCAAATCTGAAATACGTAAACCAGACCCCGATCCCCCGCGAGCACTTCCCACCCTTGAGTTGTGCCAACCCGAAATTCTCAACACCGACTCCCGCACTCTGGACTTTCAACTCTGGACGCCCGACGCTTCCGTGGCTCCGAATGTTCGAATTCCAGACCGGCAACTTCAGGAGAAATCGTGATGTCCACCTCGCCCCGCACCGTACTTCGTGAACGAACCAAGTTTCGTCCGATAAACACCACGCCCTTGGCCCTTGCGCTTGTTGTACTCGGTTTGGCACTTTGCGCTGGCGGCGGACCAGCGATCGCGGCCGACGTGCCCGTGATTACGGCCGTCGAACGTCAGCCGTTTGGTTCGGCCACGAAGCGACTCGTCGAAGCCCTGACTTACGTCGGCTCCCCGCTGCCTGCCGCCGACGCCAAGGAACTCGACGCGGCACTCGCCGGCACAAAACCGATCGAGTCGATCAAACGCATTCAGACGGTGCTCGACAAGCACTGCGTCGCATTCGTGCATATCAACGCCGAAAGCCGAGTCAAAGTCGCCGAGGGCGCTGCCAAGAAGGAACTCGTGCAACAAGGTTGGCGCACGTTTCTCGTCAAGGTGCATAACGAGGCCGGCATCACGGCTCAGCTCAAACCGGAAAGCCCCAACGCCCTGCCCGTCTATCAACGAGGCTCGGGAACGCGGCAGCGACCGCAAACCGCCCAAAAACTGGTGTCGGCGGCGGACG
>JAQBZS010000648.1 GCA_027622115.1 Planctomycetota bacterium
CGAATCCGCCGGTCAGACTGCCTTCGAGCTTTTCGTGGATTCGGAATTGTCGGACCTCGACTTTTTGTCATTCCCTAATTCGTGCGAACTCGTCGCCCATTCGATCAATGTTCGTGACCAATCCGTCTGGACATGATTCGATCGATTCCAGTATCAACCCGCCCCTTCACATCTCTCTCCAATCTCTCCCCCCATCTCCTTCCAAATCCTCCACGGAGTGACCCGGATGGCCTCCGCCGTCATCCCGGGGCTGCGCGAGCTGTTTACTCGCCACCGAGCACTATTGTTTCCAGTGCTCATCGTCGCCTCGGTCATGGTGATTATTGCGCCGCTGCCGCCGATCCTGATGGATCTGCTGCTCGCCGCGAACATCACGATCGCCGTTATCATCCTGCTGACCACCATCCACGTCAGCCGGCCGCTCGAATTCAGCGTGTTCCCGTCCATCCTTTTGGGCACCACGTTGGCTCGACTGGTGCTGAACGTGGCATCGACTCGCTTGATTCTCAGTCGAGCCGGCGAGGCCGGAACACGCGCCGCCGGCGGGGTGATCGAGGCCTTCGGTCAATTCGTGGCCGGTGGAAACCTCGTCATTGGCTTGATCATTTTCATCATTCTGGTGGCGATTCAGTTCCTGGTGATCACCAAGGGTGCCACTCGGGTCAGCGAAGTCGCCGCGAGATTCGCGCTCGATGGCATGCCCGGCAAACAAATGGCGATCGATGCCGATCTCAACGCCCAACTGATCACGCAAGAGGAAGCCAAGCGGCGACGCGAAGAAGTCACTCAGCAAGCCGACTTCTACGGGGCGATGGACGGTTCCAGTAAGTTCGTCCGCGGCGATTCGATCGCCGGCATCGTGATCACATTGGTCAACATTGTCGGTGGGTTGTATGTCGGCGTTGTCGATCACGGCATGGACGTCGGCGAGGCGGCGAAAGTTTTCACCACGCTCACCATCGGTGACGGCCTGGTCACGCAAGTTCCAGCATTCTTGATTTCGCTGGCCGCCGGTTTGATCGTGACGCGAACGTCGGCCAAGAGCGACTTGCCGAGCGACGTCGTCACTCAACTGTTCCGGCATCCTGTGGCGATGTACATGGCGAGCGCATTCGTGACCTCGTTGGCGTTTACCGGGTTGCCGATGCTGCCGTTGCTAGCTCTGGGGACGGGGTGCGGGCTGATTGGATTCAGTTTGCAAAACTCGCAGAAAGTCCAAGCGGCCGAAACCCGCCAGGAGCAGGTCAAACAAGCTCGGGCCAAGCCGGAACCCAAACCCGAAGATCGGCTGTTCGTCGATCCGATGGAATTGGAACTTGGCTTAGCACTGTTGGGTTTGGCCGATCCCAATGCGGGCGGCGACTTGATGGATCGAGTCACCCGCGTTCGCAACAAGATCGCACAAGAGCTAGGCATCCTACTTCCCAAAGTGCGGATGCGGGACAACATCACGCTTGACCGCCAGAGCTATCAGATCAAGATTCGCGATGTCCCCGTGGCTTGGGGCATGGCGTACGCCAACGGGTTCTTGGCCATCGATACCGGAGCCACCAACGGCACGATTCCCGGGATCGACGCCATTGAGCCGGCATTCGGTCGGCCCGCTAGGTGGATCGAAGAGTCTCAGAAAGAACGAGCCGAACTGATGGGCTTCAATGTTGTCGAACCATCGGCCGTGGTCATCACGCACCTCACCGAAGTCGTTCGCGATCATTCGCATGAATTGCTGACGCGACAACACGTGCATCAACTGTTGGACAACCTCAAAGAGAATTCGTCCAAGGTGGTCGAGGAACTCGATGGAGTGCTCAAGACGTCACACGTGCATCAAGTGTTGGCCTCCCTGCTCAAGGAACGGGTGCCGATTCGCGATCTCGAAACCATCCTGCAAACGCTGGGCGATTACGGCGATCGAACCAAGAACACCGTGCTGTTGACCGAAAACGTGCGAATCTCGCTCGCTCGGACCATCAGCCAGCAGTACCGAGACAACAACCGAGTCATCCATGTGGTCACGGTCGATCCGACATTGGAAAACGTGATCATGGGCGGACTCGATTTCAACGAGATTTCGCTGAACGTGACGCTGTCGCAGCAGATCCGCGACGCAATCGTGCAGGCGATGGTGCCGGAATTGGAGCGTTTGGTGGCAGCCGGCTTCCCGCCGGTCGTGCTGTGCGATCCCCGGATTCGAGCGGGGCTCAAGCAGATCACGTCGCATCAATTGCCGAAGTTGGCGGTCATCAGTCACAGCGAAATCACACGAGACACGGATGTTGAAGCTCACGGCCAACTGAGCGTGGCTGCGTTGCAGGAGGCGGTGAGTGCTTAATTGATTTACTGTCAGTGAGCGGCAAGGCGCTAGCCGCCGGTGTTTGGACACCGGTTCTCACCCGCGGCTAGCGCCTTGCGGCTCACTTTGCAGCGTGATGACTCCATTCCAGACAAGGATGTCAGCGAATGTCACAAGTTCGTTCGTTTCGAGCCGACTCGATGCAGGAGGCGTTGAAAGTCGTTCGTCGCGAGATGGGCGCGGATGCGGTGATTCTGCATACGCGTCAGATCACGCATCGTCGACGCTTGCCGTGGCGAAAACCGAAACAGGAAGTCGAAATCACTGCCGGTCTGGACGTCAACGTTCGCCAACCCACGGCAGGCGGTCGACAATTCAGCCAGCCGAATACGGCAGCGGACACATCGGCACGGACCGACTCGCGGCAATCCAGTCGAGACTCGACCACAACCATGAACACCGCCACCGTCGAAATGGCGAAGGCACGCTTGGCGGAGATTGAATCTCGCGATGCCGCAATCGCGGCGGAAGACGATGACGACTCTGACACTTACGGCCCGTTTCCTACCGTCAATCGAGCGACAAGCGTTCCCGGCTTCGGGCAATCGCCGGTCGGCCAAACGGCGGATCGTCCTACCCTGCCGGACGTGCTGCCCGGTGGATATCCCTCCCACGCGCAGGCGGCTCCGGCAGCAGTCGTCACTCCGCAGGTCGCACGCATCCCATTGCCGGCAGCTCCACCGCTGATGGGGCAGGCCGCCCAGTTGCAGGCACATCTCGAAGCTCAACAACACGGTCTGCCCAACGCGGCGGCACTGGCCGACAAGCTCGATTCGATCCAAAAAATGCTGGCCGATTTCGGACGCACGCACCGTCCGATGTCCGGCCACGAAATTCCCGACGAACTCTTTCAACTCTTCACCGATCTGATCGATGTCGATGTGGAAGAAGACCTGGCCCGCGAATTCGTGTTTCGCCTGAAGGAACACGCGTCGCCCGAACAACTTCGCGACGCCCACGCGACCAAATCGCTGCTTGCGGCGATGGTCGAGTCCGAACTCAAGTGCTGTGGCCCGATTCAAACGACTCCCGGTCGACGCAAGGTGGTGGCACTGGTCGGGCCGACGGGAGTCGGCAAGACCACCACGATCGCCAAACTGGCCGCGAATTTTCGACTGCGTGACAGCGTGAAAATGGGTCTCGTGACTGTCGACACTTATCGCATCGCCGCCGTCGAACAACTGCGGACTTATGCCGAAATCATTGATCTCCCCATGAAAGTGGTCACCAACCCGCTTGAGATGCGGCGAGCCTTGGACGAACTCATGGGCCTGGACTTGATCCTGGTCGATACGGCCGGACGCAGCCCGCGAGACGACTTACAGATTCAAGAACTTAAGAGTTTGCTCAACGAAGCGCACGTCGATGAAGTCCACCTGGTACTGAGCCTCACGTCGAGTTCACGCGGGTTGAAAGCCACGGCGGACAAGTTCGCCACGGCGAATGTTTCGTCGCTGATACTTACGAAACTGGACGAAGCACCTGGACTGGGCGGCATTTTGTCGGCGGCGCGTCAGATTCCGTTCCCCGTCAGCTACGTCACCACCGGTCAAGATGTTCCCAGCGACATCGAACCCGCGCACGCCAGCCGCCTGGCTCGCTTGGTGCTCGGACAAGATCGGCTGTTCTGATTCGCGAAGCAATCGATGAGTGCTGAGAAACTGGGAACCTGTGCTATTCAAAGCTTCGACGGGATGCATTATGGATCAGGCCAACAATCTTCGTGGCTTAATGGAACAGCACCAACTGTCCGCAACCGTCGAATCCGCACCGACACCCATTTCGGTATCGCTGCCCATCAAGAGCAATTGCCGCACGGTTGCGGTGACGAGTGGCAAGGGTGGCGTGGGCAAAAGCAGCATCGCCGTGAATCTCGCCATCGCATTGAGCCAAGCGGGTTCGAAGGTGTGCTTGCTCGATGCGAACTTGGGGCTGGCGAATGTCGACTTGCTGTGCGGTCTAAACGGCTATTGGAATCTCACGCATGTGGTGACCGGTGCCCGCAACCACTTAAACGAAGTCATGCTCGAAGGCCCCGCTGGGATTCACGTCATTCCCGGCGCGAGCGGAATCGAAGACATCGCTGATTGTCCGCCAAACGTGCAGCAAGAATTACTGCGACAGATGCAGCAGCTCGAAGCCGACCACGACTTCCTGATCATCGATACCGGCACCGGTATCCATCGCTTGGTCCGCGGCTTTCTCGTCAATGCCGACATCGCATTGCTCGTGACCACGCCCGAACCGACATCCCTGGCGGATGCCTACGCCACGATCAAATCCTTGTCGTCGTCGGAAACTCCCGAAATCCTGGCACTGGTCAATCAAGCCGATTCGATCCGGCAGGCGCACGCAATCATTGAGCGGCTGCAACAAACGTCTCGGCTGTTCGTAAAAACAGAAGTCGGATCGGCGGGTTTCATTCCGCGAGATCCACACGTCTCGCAGGCCGTCATCGCCCGAATACCGGTCATGATTGCCGCTCCGAACTGTCCGGCTTCGGCGGCAATCCGGCAACTCGGACGTCGGCTCGATCAAAGTGCCGCGCCGCGCGGCGGTTTCTTTCATCGACTTTTGGAAAGGTTTTCAAAACGTGCGGCTTAGGGACGGCGCTGAAATTAAACCGGCATTTGGCATGCGAGTTACCGTAGCTGGATTCGCCAGAA
>JAQBZS010000649.1 GCA_027622115.1 Planctomycetota bacterium
CGCCTTTCCACTCGCCCACGCAAGCGGCGATGGCTGCCAACACATTTCCCCGCGATTGAATCACTTGAGGATCGCTCGCTTCTGAGTGGCGACACAATCGCGGCTGCTTCTTTTGTCGATCTCCAGGATGGCCAAAGCGACCGCATCGTCGCGGAGATCGGTGACGAAGCTCACGGCAACCTGGATGTCGATCTGTATCAGGTCACGCTGACCGCCGGGCAACAATTGGTCGTCACCGGCACGTCGATTACGCCTCGCGACCAAATCGAGCAAGTTGCCAGCCAGATTCAGTCGGCAATCGCTGCGAGTTCGGGATCGACGCCCGAGCTGTCGGATGCCGCAGTGCAAATCGGTTACGCACTTGTGGAACTCAACGCCGACCCGGACATCGACAAGGCTCTCGGCGCACTCAAGAAAGCCGCCAAGGATTTGGACCGTGCCAAAGATGAAGGAGAATTGAACGCCGGCGCGGCCGACGACCTGCTGAAAATTCTTGCCGGCGCGGCTCGCAACATGGCAAGGAATCTGATCGAGCATGCCACCGACGTGAATGCAGGTCACGGTGATATCGAGAAAGCCGAGGCAGCATTCGAAAAGGGAGACGCGAAGCGTGTCGATGGCAAGCACTCCGCAGCGATCGACAAATACAAGAGTGCGGCTTCCAAAGCCAACAACGCCGCGAAGGACGCCGGCCTGGAAGACCAAAGTCAGGCTTTGAAGAGTGTGATCGTGGTGATTCGCGTGTTTGACCCGAGCGGTAATCAACTGGCTCAGGAAAGCGGAACGGGAACTGTGACGTTGACCTACACGGTGGCAAACGCGGGTACGTTCTTTGTGGGCATCTCGGGAAATGACAACTTTGAGTACGACCCGAATTACGAAGAAAGCGGCCAGGAAGGCAGTACCGGCTTCTATGAAATGGAAATGGTCGCGAACGACCCACCGATTCTCACCTCATTTGCAGTCGTCGATGCGAGCCATCTCGGAGCCGGCTGGTTTGAGTTGAAAGGCACCGTGGAAGACGAGCTTCCCGAAGGATGCACCGTCATGTTTGGCGGTATCCTGATGGGCCATTCGGTGGGTGTCGAAGAAGATGGAACGTTTTCTTATTTCATTTTCTTCGAGACGTCCGACCCAAACTGTGAGGGTCTTGTGACTGCTCAGGTGGCGGATGATTGGATGCTGTTTTCGAATACCGAACAGGATTCGATCGACCATCCGTGTTGATTGCCGACCCCAGCCCTCCTTGGGCCAAGATCGAACGTGGGTCCGAGTCTTCGACAAGATGGGCACGACCGCGTCATGGAGCATCGGCTGGAACTTCCAAAATCGCGGAACTCCAATCCGGTCCCTACGGTTGGGGACGTTATTTTTTGTGAGTTATGTTCCAAGTATTTGCGGTCACTCTTCGAATTCGCGCCCTAGCTAGCTAGCCGAATTTCAAGCCAAGGAATGATCCTGTTCGTGCTACTGCTCGCGGCGGACGACGGCCACAACCCAAACTGTAGGCCGGAGCGTAAAAAGGAAGTGCAGGTTCTTAGCTTTCCTCTCACTGCATGTTCAATCCGCGATTCGTCTGCCGCGGGTCGCTTCCTCGCCATCCAGTCGTAGTGTCAAGCATTTCGCGCTGCCGCCGGCCTTTACGAATTCCCCGAGCGGCGTTGCGATCGGCTCGAACCCTCGACTCTTCAATTCGGCGTGTAATTGTGGGCAACCGCTGTTGGTGATGACTCGATTGCCGACAACCACCGCGTTCGCCGCAAACGAATCGGCCTCGTTGTCGGTCACTTCTATCAGTGTCGGGATCGAGGAGCGGATCACGGCTTGACCATAGGAATCAAACGCCGGCGGATACCAGACGGCTTGGTCCGTGGTCAGTGGGCAAAAGCAGGTGTCGAGGTGATAGAAACGTTGGTCGACCAATTCGAGCGGGATGACTTCGCGACTGATGATCCGGCCGACGTGTTGCAGACCGAGTGCCGTGCTGCGAATGCGATATCCGCCGAACAAGGTTTCGCCGCAGAACAGAGCGTCGCCAGCCCCTTCAAAGTGTCGTTCATCCGGTAGCGTGACGACTTCGAAGCCCAATTCCGCCAATATGGCGGCGAAATGCGGTTCCTCGCCCTGCCGCTGCTCGTGATGGAATCTCGACAGTACGCACCGCTGACCAAAAACGATGGCGGCGTTTGCCGTGAAGACTAAGTCCGGCAATCCGGGTCGAGGCGGCACGAGTTCGATTTTGACACCGATCGATTCCAGGATCGCCCGCAGATCGGCCCATTGTTCAACTGCCAGCGCGTGGTCGACTTCGCGTTCACGATCCATCCACGGATTGATTTCGTATTCGACTCCATAGAAATCCGGCGGGCACATCAGAATGCGAGGCTGCGCGGTCGTGGTCTCGATCGGCATCACGCGATCTCCCAGCCGTCCAATTTGGCGACTTCTTCCAGCATCGCTCGCAGGAATGGCTCGATGTCCGTCACGATGGGGATGGTCTGGAAAGAACCTCGATCACTCAGCTTGATCACCGCCGACGGATTGATGTCCACGCAAACGACGCGGACATGCGCGGGCAGCAAGTTGCCGACCGCCACCGAATGCAGCATCGTCGACAGCATCAGACAAAACGTGACGTCTCGAATTCCGGCTCGCATTTGCCGCTGAGCTTCCACGCAATCCGTGATCACGTCCGGCAGCGGCCCGTCGTCGCGAATGCTACCGGCCAGCAAGAAGTCGACTTCGTTTTGCACGCATTCGAACATCACCCCCGACGTGAGCACGCCTTGCTCAACCGCGTTGACGATACTCCCGCAGCGGCGGATCGTGTTGATGGCTCGCAGATGGTGTTCGTGTCCGGCGTGAATGTTTTCGCCGTGTTCCAAGTTCACGCCGAGACTCGTGTGGTACAGCGAGTTTTCGATGTCATGCGTGGCGAGTGCATTGCCGGCGAAGATTTTGTGAATGTATCCGCGACGGATCAATTCGCAGATGTAGCTGGTGCTGCCGGTATGGACGATGGCGGGGCCGCCGACGATCAGTGTCTTACCGCCGTCGCGCCGAGTCTCGGTCAGCCAATTGGCGACTTGCCGCGCCGCCAATCGCTTGGGCTTTTCGGACGATACGGCGCTGTCCATGAATTCGAAGGTCGGCCCCTTGCCGCGACGCTCCTCGGGATAGACGCGCACACCCATGTGTCCCACCACGAGTTGTTGCCCGGCAACCACATCCAGCATGGGTATGCAGCGTGCCTCGCCGGTTTCCAGGTCCAAGGTGATGCCGCAATCCATTTCCTGCAATTTGACGGGAATCCAATTTCCGCCGACGCGGATTTCGCAGCGTTGGTTGGTTGAACTGTAGAAACCGTCCGGAAATACGCCGTTCATGTCGGCTTCCACCAACCGACAGTCCTCGCTGCTGACTCGAACGGCACCATGATCAGCGATCACGCCGAGGATATCTTCGAGGATTTCGCGTGACTCAGCCTGGACCCGCACCCGCGCGATGCTGGGGTCGCTGCGTTGTTGGCCGATATTGATTTTCGAAATCTGAAACTGTCCGCCGCGTGACGTCACGCAATCCAGAATCTTCGGCAACAACAAGCTGTCGATGATGTGGCCGGAGACTTCGACGTCTTCAACGAACGGGATTTGCGTCTCGCTGTGATCCATCTTGCGACCTCGTCCTAGTTCGAGATTGACACGTTTAACCGCACGCCGCAGGCACGCGCGTTGAGGAAGCTGCGTTTCTGGGGCGACCAAGTCACCTCAGGTGCCCTTTAAACGCGCGTGCCTTCGGCGTGCGGTTAAACGAGCCGCCGTCCCAAGCAACACTTGCGGAGATTCAAACGTGACACGCGCGCCCACACCTCATCGTTCATTGCGGCGAATGGCATTGATCAACGCCGAGCCGCAGACAGCGGCGGCAACTTTTGCTCTTCGATCTGCAATGTCAGGTGTCCGCGAGGCGGGTACGGTTTGATGCGCGGATGGTTGTAGCGCAGGAAACTTGTTGCCGCGATGGTGACCTTGCCACTCTCGAAATCTTTACGAAACTGGTTGTCAATGTACCCACCGCGAGGTTGTCCGCCCTGCCGCACAGCGACTCCACTGGTCGACTCGGACACCAACCTGCCGTTGATGTAGATCGCGAAACCTTCGCCGGAATTCACGTGAGCCGCGCCGCCAAGGACGATGCGATAGCGGTAGCCTTCTTTCATCGGCGGCACATCGAAACTGCTGCGGATCAACAGCACTTCCTTCTCCCACAGCGTTTTGGGTTTCTCGCTGCAGCGGCAGAACGGTGCTGTACACGATTCCGACAACGGAGCCGGCAGTCCATCCAACTGACCGAAGGGTTGTTGCCCTTTCTTCCAGCCGGCTTTGACCGTGTCGAAATTGGGTGCGGTCCAAACCCCTGTCCATTTCGGATACGTCACTTTGCGGTAGCGGTCGCCTTTTTCGATGGGCAGCGTCTCCGCCGGATCGAAGCTGAAGTAATCCCACTGCACCTTGTTGAGATTCGGTCCGAACGGACGCCAGTCGTATTCGTCGATTCCCGCGGCGCGGTAACAGTTGAGCAGGCCGTACATCGCGCCGCGAAGGAATTGGTTGGAACGCTGTGGTTTCTCGCCGGAGGATTCCTGAAGCAGCGCCGTGTTGTAACGTGGATTGGCGGCATAGGACGCGGCGATGCCATCGAGGATAATCGGTCGCAACGCTTCCCGCGCGGCAACTTTTTCTTTCTCGGATGGTTCGGCAGCCTGCTGCCCGACAACGCGTTTCGGACGAGGCGCCTGTGGCAGCGGTTCCGCTTTGCCGCCCTGGAGCCAGACCATGGCTCGACCGAGCGCATCGCCAATCAACAAGTAGGTCTCAGCATTGCGGTTGTAATGGTAGTCCTGGTTCGTGGGCGATTCGTCGACCTCTCGCCAGAAACCACGCGTATCAATCGAAGCCACCGTGCCTGCATATTCGGGATGCAGCTTCGCGTCGCCGACGGCCATTTG
>JAQBZS010000650.1 GCA_027622115.1 Planctomycetota bacterium
AAAAAGACTCCCTTCACCGGAGGTCAAGGAACTGCTTGGAATCGCCCCACCGACTTAGCGACGCCGGCCCTCTGCCAGCTTGACAAATCCCTGCAATTTCTTGACGCGATCTTCCAATTCACCCTTGGACAGCGACGAGATGCGCGGCTCCGCTTCGGGATCATCGATTTCGCGGATTCGTTGTTGGTAGACACCGATGTAATAGTTGGCGATCCGCTCGGGTAAACCTTGTTGCCGTTTCCGGCGACTTCCACCAATGCGCTCCAAGAGAGTTTCGACCTGGTCTTTGCGAACTTCCGCCGGATCGTTTTCGCAAATCGCGGGGCGAAGGCGGCGACCTCGCAATGGCGACGTGGTTGCTCGTTGGGATCCAAGTCTCACACCCGGGCGAAAGTCCGGCGAGCGGCGATCCACCAATTCCCGTACTTCGGGATCTCCGCCGAACAAGGGAACCAAGTCGTCATCGGGATCTTCGTAGAGGGTGATCGCGGCGTTCGCGTAATCCTGCACGGCCTGTCCGATTCGGGCTTCAAGATCCATGGGATAGAGGAACAGATTCCGCCGAGTGATATTCGACGCAATGCCCATACTGAAGAATTGCCAGCGAGTCCCGTCAAAGATCGGATTGGGTCGACGGAAGTGGAATTCACCCGGCGGCAGCTTGGAAAAGATCGGATAGGCTCGCCGGATTTCAGCTTGACCGTGTCGCAATCCGTCGGTCATGTCCAGCGTTCGTTCGCGAACGGGCAAGAATGCTCCGTCATCCGTGGCCAGGATGGGACCGCGAACGGCTGTGTGGTTGGCGTATGGGTCGCTCGGAATCCCGGCTGCCGTGCCGCCGCCATAGTCCATGTTGGCCAAGCGCGGCCAATTGCGCGGGTTGGGATCATTGGCTCCGGTGCGTGGAGTCAGCGATCGAAACGTGGCCTGCCGCGCATTCGCTTGCGTGCGCACCTTCCAAGCTCCGGCCGTCCCCATCACCATCATCAACGCCATCAAGAACAACATGATGGGGAGATTGAGCACGAATTCGAGCGGCGCCAAACCGGCTCGACGGTGTGGACGGTTTGGTGTGGATGTTGTGCGACGGATATGCATGGGTTCGACCGATGGATCACTTAAAGGTTTTGTCGACAGGCCCCTAACGTTGATGATTCATTAGCCGTTTTTGGCGCTAGCCACGGTTCAATTCGACTCGGGAAAACCGGGGCTAGCGCCCAAACGGCTAATGCGTATTGATCTGATTGATTTCCGGTTGAGTCATCCCGTTCAAATTGAGCGGGCGGAAGTCGGCCCCTGAATTCGTTTGCAAGATTTGAGCGATCGACTCACCCGTGGCCGGAACCAGTTTCGTGGTCCAGTTTTGGTTGAGCAAATCCCAGTGACTCGGCCAGTTTTCGCGCGGCCAGCGTTCAGCCCTTGGGTCGGCGTTGGCCGATGGCGTGGCGGGCCGAGGCGGTAACTGAATCGAGCTGTCGAATCCGAACGTTCCACCCAGGCCGATCTGGCCACCACCGCCGCCTCCACCACCACCGCCGGCATAGGTGAGGTAGCGACGGCCGCGCGGAACAAACAACGTCACTTGCGAAAACGCCACCGCATCGGATTCCGCTTTCAATGGATTCTGAAACAAGCCTGGGCCGGATTCGCGCATGTGTTTGCGATGCACGGTCACCACAAAGTTGAAGCTGCGCTCGACATGCTCATTCCGCGACTGATCGTCCGCGAGTTGGTCTAGCGGCACTCCGAATTCCGTCTGGCGGATCACCATTGGCAGATTCGTCAGCGGGTATTCAAAGATGAGGAGATCGTCCAAATGAGCACACGTGAAGACTCGCCACAGGTTGCTGAATTGGCTCAAACGAGCTTCGCGGTCGAAGAATCGCAGTTTGTCTTGGTTCCATTCTTCCAAGTAATGCTTCGCGAGTTCCTTGCGCTGTTCGATGGCCTGGTCTCGGTATTCGACAATGTTGGAGACCATCGTGTCGCCGCCAAGATTCACGTCAATCACCGGCAACGTACGCGTCATCGGATTGGCTTCGTTCGACATCGCCACGGGCTCGATCGACATCCGCCACATCACGCCGACTTGCGGACCACGCGGATCGATCGAGGTGCCTCGCGCGGCTTGCGGATCTTCGAGTTCTTGATTGGTCAGCCCATGTCGAAACGCGATTTCATCGACAATTCCTTGAGCCAACGTGGGAATCGTTTCCAACACCGTGCGCTGAAACTGCGGGATCAGACCAAACTGCCCAGCGATTTGAGCCTCTTCTTGAGTACCCGGGTCATTGGCCGACGCTTGACTCTCTTCACCCGCCAAAATGTGCTCGAACACGGGCAGGGCGAGTTCGGACGCCGCGGCCGACATTTCGCCGTACGCCTTGATGAGATCCTTTTCCATTTTCGCTCGCCGTTCGAGCGCCGTGCCCATTTGCCGGAAATTCGTGGTTTCGGCCATTTGGAATGTCTGACCCGCGCGTTCCCATTCCGCGATGATTTCGGGCGTGAGACTTTCCGCGTTGCGCTGCGCGCCCTCGCGCAGATAGGCCGTCATGGCGAACACATCCGTCAGCAGGTGGTTCGTAAAGGCGATCGCATTCATGCCTCGTGAAACCACCACGCCACCCGAATACGCGGACGCGTCGGCGGCATTTTGCATGCGGACTTTGTCGTCCAGGTGCCGACCGACGTTGGTGATCATGACCAAGAGCATCGTGAACATCAGCAGCGAGAACACCGTGAGGATGCTGATGGTTCCTCGCTGATCATGATGCAAGCGCCGCACCGAGCCGATTCGATCGGAAACGACTTGCCACCAACTTTGCAGACGATCGGCCGCTGACATCGGTTTGGGATTACTACTGTTGGACATAGGGCACCACCGATTTGAAGCCGTCGTTAGTCATCGTGGCCGAAGCCCAGATTGTGGTTGTATACAAGCTGCCGTTGCGGTCGATGCGATCGCTGACGGTATCCGGCTGCCCGTCGGCTCGGACGAGGTACTTGGCGAGAAAGCGGCCCGGGCCGGGGATCATCGCGAAATCGTGCGAGACCGTGACTGTCACCGGATCGTCCCAGCCGATCTCGTGGCGATTCCATTCGCGATACGTCGTGCCGTCGTCTTCCACGACCAACCGGCGCGGGTTGTAGGTCGGACCACGCTGAGTATGTTTGTCCTCGAATTCGATCCGCACCGCCGTGTTGTTGAAGGCATAGGCGAGTTTGTTGCGAATGCGTCCCGGCATGCGGCTGTTGTTCACGGCGGTCGGATCCAGCGCCCCGTAGGCGCGTTCCATGCTTTGGGCGATGGGTTCGGCTTGGGCGAGCATCACTTGGCCCGTGGCGCGCGACGGCGAAATTGGTGCCACGGCCATCGCGGCGGCCGCGTAAATCTTTTGGTACTTCAAGGGACGTTGGTCAAAATCGTTTGGTGTGACGACGGCGGGTTCACCTTCGGCAATGTCGAACCACAATTCGTTTTGCGGTAATTCGTCCGTTTCCGCCGCGATCCACACCGTTGCCGCACGAGCCGCCGCATAGGCCGAATAATTCACCACCATGGTGCCGATCATCAACTGACTGACCTGCACGATGAACATGACGCTCATCAGAAACAGCGGCACGGTCAGCACGAACGCCAAGCTTTGGACTCCACCGTCCTGGCACGAATGAATTGTCTTGAGCCGACGGAGATTCAACTTCGCGCCGCTGATGCGAATCATCAACCAGGCAATAAAGAATGTCGTAACCAGTGCGATGAAGCACGGGATGCAGGCTTCAAGGATTTGTCGATTCATCCAAATCTCCCGCCAGGCTGACGGCCAACATTGTGAACTGTTTCGACGACTAAGACGACTAAATCGGCGGATGCCGCATCCATTCACGCCCCACAACCAGACACACGGCCACAAAACCGGACGGTGCCAAAAACAACCACCGACCGAGAGGGGCGCGTTCCGCTTCGGTCAGCGGGATCCATCCCTTGGCCATGGAAACCAACTTCAGGTGCTGGGCCGTCTTGCGAAGAATATGCACGAAGCCCAACTGCCAGATCAAAATGGCGACACCCATGATGCTGCCGAGAATGAAGGTCCACAGCATGGATTCAATCCCGGAATCCAGGCCGAGAAAGGCTCCCATCATGGCGACCAATTTGACGTCTCCACCGCCCACGTCGAAGAACACGAAACACACCAACATCACGGCTCCACAAACCAAGAACCCCGTTCCCGATTGCTGCAGCCCCGGCCAACCGTCGGCCCACGTGCGATCCCAGCCTCCGAGCCACAGATTCGCAACCAGCCCCGTGACAATCCCCGGGTAAACCGTCCAGTTGTAAATCTTGTGAAACCTCACATCCGTCACGCACGCAACCAGCATGAACACCAGCAACAGCGAGACGGTCACCATTGATTCAGTCCGCAATCAAAGCACCCCATCCGAAAAGACATCCGAGATGGGGCGAATTCATCGATCAAGTGGGGTTCGTCAGTCGATCACTTTCGTCTTCCAGATTGTCCATGCCCTGGAAGAAGTAGTCACGAATCCGGGGCCAGCCAAACTTGATGATCACGATCAGGATCGGAATTGCGATGGCCCCGATGATCAGGATGGTCTCCAGACTGACGGACCCGCGTTCATCGTTGTGGACTCGTTTCATCAATTTGCGGAATGCGGTAGTGATGCTCATCGTTTTGCCTTCGAGAATTGAGTACGAGATCGTTTTGGCCCAGAGTTGTTTTGGATGGCCCGCTTCGCCGACTACATGAACGGTGACGAAACCCAAACGCAGGTCATTTCATAAACCAGTTGAATGATACGTTTCCCCATGGGGATCACAAATGCGGCCATCGGCAGAATGATTCCCACAACCAGGATCCAATCCAAAGTCGCGGCTCCAAGACGCCGATTCGACCTTGAGCGTGCATCAAGCTTGTGTCGATTTTGATTACGCCTCACCCATCGCCCGCAGTTCGGCTGCGGGTGGTGAACGCATTCAAGCTGG
>JAQBZS010000651.1 GCA_027622115.1 Planctomycetota bacterium
ATTGGTTTGCTGATGACGCACCAACGGTTTACGACCTCGACTCACCCTACAGTGAATAATCCGGGCTAGAGACGGGTAACGCTCGCCGTCAGTCGCAAAAGATCGTCTGTTCACGATCCGGCCCAACGGAAATCATCGTCACCGGGACTTCCATCAAGTCCGTGATCGCCTTGACGTAATTGCGAGCCTTCGCAGGCAACCCATCGACGGTCCGCACGCCCGTGATGTCGGTTTTCCATCCGGGCATGGTCCGATAGATCGGCTTGGCTTTCGCAATCGCTGCGATGTGACTCGGAAAGTCCGTCGTCCGTTGCCCGTCGATTTCGTAGGCCTCGCAAATCTTGATCTCGTCAAGTTCGTCCAGCACGTCCAACAGCGCGAGCGTCACACAATCCACGCCGCTGACTCGCCCACCATAAGCAGTGGCCACCGCATCAAACCAACCGCAACGCCGCGGACGCCCGGTCACCGTTCCATATTCGTGGCCCCGCTCTCGGATGTGGTTACCGGTGTCGTCCAGTAACTCGGTCGGAAACGGGCCGGCCCCCACGCGAGTCGTATAGGCCTTGACCACGCCGATCATGCGGTCGATCAGTCGTTCGGAAACGCCGCTCCCGCTATGCACGCCGCAGCCGGAGCTATTGGACGACGTGACAAACGGAAACGTCCCGTGGTCGACATCCAGCAGCGCGCCTTGAGCACCTTCAAACAGGATCCTCTTGTTCGCCTTGAGTTGGCGGTGCAAGAAGGCCGACGTATCCGTAACGTAAGGTCGCAGACGCTCGGCATATTGCATGTATTCTTCGAAGATCTCGCTCGCCGTGGGCAGCTTGGCCTCCGGATCCAGTGCCTTGAAAACGGTCAGCTTTTCGGCGACGACGGTTTCAAGCTTTTGGCGGAATAAGTCGGGGTAGTACATGTCACCGATGCGAATGGCCTGCGTACGACCGATCTTGTCGCGATAGCACGGTCCGATCCCGCGCATGGTGGTTCCGATCGCGTCGGCTTTGCGAAGATTCTCGGAAATGCGTTCTTCTTCTCGGTGGTACGGGAAGATGACGTGGGCTCGATCGCTGATCAACAGCCGCCCGTCCGCCGAGCCTCGCCGCAGCTCGATGGCATCGAGTTCCTCCAGAAACGCCTTCGGGTTGATGACGACTCCCGGTGCCAGCACCGACGTCACTCGGTTGTTGAGGATACCGGCAGGCATGAGCGACAGCTTGTACGTCTCGCCATCAAATTTGACCGTGTGCCCCGCGTTATTTCCGCCCAAATACCGCACGACGATATCGTGGTCATTCGTCAGCAAGTCAACGACCTTGCCTTTCGCTTCGTCGCCCCATTGAAGCCCGATCACCGACGTCGCCGACATAACTCGTTTCCAATCGCAGCATCGGCATTCTCCAAGTGCGGAAGGCCGAAGACAGTGGGCTTGCGGGTCACATGCAAGCAAACATGACAGCGCATACAACAACCAAGCGGGAACTGCACGCGCACAAAGCCGGTGAGTCTAGTCGTCACACATTCCGCGAACCACCAAGCGGCTCGGGACCATCGATCTTCGCAAATCGATAAGTAGGCCGGAACAAGCTCTGCGCAGTTCCGGAGTTCCGCAGTTCGCGTGTTTTCAATCAAGACGCGGCCTGCGGCTGACCCTCAACTTCGGCGATGTATTGCAAAAGCCGATCGCGTTGATTTGTCACGTGTCGCATCCGCAACAGCAGACGCACGCTCGTTCTCAACTCCAAGCCGTTGACGGGCTTGGTCAAGAAATCGTCGCAGCCGGCCGCGACTGCCTTTTCCATGTCGCCCATCTCGTTCAACGCCGTGACCATCAGGATGGGAATGTCCTTGGACGACTCGTCGTGTTTCAGTTGCTGACACACTTCGTAGCCGCTGAGTTTGGGCATCATGATGTCCAGCAGCAGTAAGTCCGGCTGAAATTCCGCAACTTGTTCCAGCGTCTCTTGCCCGTCGTAGGCCATGCGGATCTCGTAACCCTCATTCGCGAGATACGCGTCCAAAAGCTCGCAATTCTGCTGGTTGTCGTCTGCGATGAGAATCTTGGGATCACTCATTCTCGAATCGTCGTCGAGCATGGTGTTTGTCCTGCCGGTGAATTGATCGGGATTGGTTGGTGGCCGAGAAGTTAGATCACTTTGAACGTCGTTTCAACTTCCGTACAAGTCGTGCCGCCGCGCTGACGGACCCTTTCTTAAACCGACCCATCAACGTGTCGACTCGGTCGGACCACCGAGCCGCCGCACCAACCGCGACTGCCGCACCCAACGCGGCTGCAGCCGGCGACGTCGCATCCGTGGATGATTCCACGTCGCCGTTTCCAGCAACTCCAACGGCGATGTTCGGAATCGAACCGGGCAGCAGTTCAGAAGTATCGACCGCCACCTGTTCCGTCCGCTTCCGTTTCGGTTGCCAATCTTCCCAGAACGAGTCGTCGGACACAGTCGGTTCGTCGTCGGTATTCGTAGGCCGAGTTCCCCTTGGATCGACTTCGTTCGGTCGCGGGAAATCGACGCGGGACTGTTCTTCGCCATCGGGCCCCGCCTTCGCGGCCTTCTCGACGGCCTTCTTTTTGGCGGGAGCATCCGCGTCCTTCTTTTCCTCTTTCTTTTGCTTCGCTTCGGGCGTGGTGTCGTCGACATTCTTCTTCTCTTCGACCTGGCCTTCACCCGCATCCGGAGCCGCTTTCCCTTCAAGAACTCGGACCGAAATGATCAAGCGGGCCTGCTTCTCGCCGGCTTCCTGAAGATAGATGCGATACCGGCCATCGGGCAGACGCTCGAACAACTTGGGCAGGTCGTCCAAGACGTTTTCGTCCAATCGAATGTCTTTGCCGATCGTGTCCCCATTCGGCGCGATGACTCGCAACAACACGATTCGAACTTGACTGACTTCCGTTTGAATGACGACCGCGCTCGCCTCTTCGTTTTGCGTTGCAGTCGGAGCTGGCGTGTTGTCCGCGATGACATCCGTGACCGTGGTCGTCGCCAAATCGATTTCGCGAACTTCAACGGCCGTTTGTTCGCCTCCAGCCCCAAGGACACCCGGCAATTCAGCTTCAAGATTAATCTTACGAAATTGATTCGTTGCTTGCGCAAGATCCGTTCCGCCGAAAGCTTTGCCATCTTCAACGGTGATGGCGACCGTGTTGTTGTGTCGCACAATGAACGATATTGGGAATGCCGCCGCCGGGTTGGGTCGGTTGTTTGATTCCAGTGCGTTGTAGGTGTGATAGAACCGATAGGAAGCACCGCCCGTTGGTATTAAGAACACCGTGGCGTTAGGTACGTCCGCAACGTCCTCACTTCCTTCCGACCTACTTGCCACGGCATACGTGTGTTGAAAGTCCGACTGGCGATCTCCCCAATCAACGATCACGATCAAATTCGTTTCGGATGCTATGCCGTTCGTGCCGGCTGTGCCCACGGTCATCGTCAAGGACGTGCGACCGGAAATGTCCACCAAGGGAACCGCATTGTCCTCGGCGCTAAAGAACGGCGGAACGGTCTTGGTGACATTCGTACTCGAAGTTGCGGAAGTCGCGCCAACTTGCGTTTGCAGGATGACATCGTCACCGAAAATGCTGCCGTTGCCGTTGGAATCACTAACGGTTTTCGAATGAAGACTGATGAGTGCTGTTTCTCCAGACAGCGGGTCGGCTCCCAGCGGGTTCGAAACGGGCACGAGACCGACGACCACCTGATTCATACGACTCACGCTCAAGGATTCCGTCGTGGCACTCAGGACCGGCTTGACGCTATCTTTGACCGAATCGGCGATGGAGAACCCGCCGCCTGCGGTCACATTGATCAGCCCCAAGTCTCGCTCGACCGGTCCGGTAAGGTCTCGGCCTGGCGATTCGGTGGGCGGAATTTGATTTTTTCGGTCATCCGTCTTGTCCACTTTGTTTGTGGCGGCCGTAACGGAAACATTCGAACCGAGAGACAAATCTTTCCCAGCATTGATACTAATCACGCCCTGCTCGGCGACTCCTCCGGTCAATACATCGATCTTCACCGTCTCGTTAGTGCCAGCGCTACGTTGCAACTTGACATCGCTAGCAAGCGTTATCGAGCCACCCGCGTCAAACCGGATTTGCGCACTCATGTTTGGTGCATCCACTGTCGTTGTCACCGGGGTGGCGGTGGCGGCTAGGATTGCACTTGTTTCAATCGTTGGAGCGGCGCCCGACGACGGTTGCACGACAATATTGTCACCGGCTGTCAGAACGATGTTGCCCCCGAACCCAGTGGTCACGTTGGCATGAATCGTCAAGTGATCCGTGTCGGCGGCATTACTGTCGTTTGCTGCGGCGGTTAAGCGAATGTCTCCGCCCTGATCGGTTGTGATGGCATCCGCCACGGTGAGAGGGCTCAAGTTGGTGACAATGATGTCGCCCTTCTTGTTTGTTGCACCAGCGAGATCATCACCCGTACCGGGGCTGTCGACAGTCCCAATCGTTAGCAACCCACCGTTTCTTGAGTTCTCGATCTCGATGTCACTCTTGGCCGCATCGTTCGAGTTGTTGGAAGCCGCCACCAACGCCAGCGACGTTTCCAAAGCGTTGTCATGCCCAATGCCGACTTGAGCACGCAGCACGGCTGCGTTTCCAACCAGTTCGGGCGACGCGTCCGAACCGTCTTTGATTGCACCGTTCACCGATGTCACCACGATCGTTCCCGCCGTCTTGATCTGCGAGATTGTGATGTCCCCTCCCGCACCCGTCGTGGCAATCTCGATCCGATCGCTAGCCGATGTGTTTGTTGTCTGCAAATCGGAAAGCTCTACGTCGGTGATTTCATCAACCGTGCTGTTGAAGTTCACGCGGTTCACCGACACCGGGCCAACACTCCCAACGATGATCGCATCGGTTTCCAACAAGAAGATGCCCGAAGCGGCTCGTGCGGCAACTTGATCAACCGTGACTCGGATCGCGTTCGTATTGTCGAAAACCGACTCAGCCGCTACCGCACTGTCAAGCCCGAT
>JAQBZS010000652.1 GCA_027622115.1 Planctomycetota bacterium
CTCTGGAACTTTGAACCACCCGACCCCTTTCCTCCAATCCGTTCGACTGTGTCATTCATTGCCGGTTGAATCCCGGCGCGATGGAGAAGAGCTGTGCAAAATCGACAAAACCGCTTGGGTATCAGCATCCTGTTCGCGCCGGTGTTGGTTGCCGTTTCGATCATTGGCGTATCGCGTCTCAGTGGTCAGGAGGCGAAAACCGAGGCGGACGCGCCAGAAAAGAAACCAGCCGTTGCCAAGACGCCGGTGGCAAAAACCGGTGCCGCTAAAACAGACGCCGCCAAAACCGGTGCCGCCAAAACCGGCGCGGCAAAAACAGAATCGGCTAAGACCGAAGCGAAATCGAAGCCCGCCATCAAGAACCCAGTCCAAAACCTCATCAGAAATATCTTCGGCGGTGGCGGACCACGGGCGATACCGAATGCCAAGACCGAAGCTCCCGAGGTCAAGCCGCTCAATGGCGATCGACAGGCTCGCGACCACATCGATGCCCGAGCCGCCCATGTGCCCGAACACGCGGGCTTGCTGCGAACCGTGAAGACGCAAATCGCCGAAGGCCGTTACGACGACGCACTGCTGCGTTTGCAGCTCATTCTGGACATCAAGGAAGACTCGTTGGTCAGAAGCGATTCGAACCGCTTCGTATCCGTCCGTGCCGAAGCTAATCGACTGATGGCCTCGTTGCCCGAAAAGTACATCGCTTCCTATCAGTTGGTACACGGTCCCGCCGCGCGGGTGAGTTTGGAAGAAGCGATCGAATCCGGCGACAAGAACCAACTCACCGACGTCGCCACGCAATACTTTCACACGGAAGCCGGGCAACAAGCGGCGAACTTGCTGGGCTCCCAATTCTTCGACGCCGGTCGCTTTGGCATGGCCGCTCGCTGGCTGGGGCAACTCGATGACGCCAAATCATCCATCGCCCAAGACTCAATGTGGAAGCTGCGAGCGGCATTGGCGTTTCGACAATCCGGTGACGAGACGCGAGCGGCGTCGATTCTCGCTTCGATCAAGACCGGCACCTTGAATGCTCACGGAACGCGATTGCAGCCAACGACCTGGTTGAACCGAGTGTC
This sequence comes from Planctomycetota bacterium, assembly GCA_027622115.1. Classification (GTDB taxonomy): domain Bacteria; phylum Planctomycetota; class Planctomycetia; order Planctomycetales; family Planctomycetaceae; genus JAQBZS01. The sequence continues at coordinate 1,077 of JAQBZS010000652.1, forward strand.
GCGGCCGATCCCGTCGCAACTCGTCAAGCTGGACGATTGGCGGATGCCGTTCGGAACACCCAACCGCATGGGCGTCGGCACCGGCGGAGAACCGTTGCTGCTGCCGCGCTGGTCGCATCCGATCTCCGCCAAGCCCGCGATTCTCGAACGGGTCGCCACGCTGCTGGAAGATCTCGAAGACCAACAACTCGCCCCCATTCCCGCGTCGTTTCCGATCACCGTCGATGGCAAGGTCATCATGCGGACCTTCCGAGGCGTGCATGTCTTGGATGCCGAAAACGGCAAGCTGTTGTGGCACAGCGACACCGGGGACGAAGTTTCTCCCGACACGCTGCTCACCGGGGTCGCGGAACCGGAAATGATGTTCGGCGACCAAGTGCAAATGGGTTTCAATCCGATGGGCACACGAGTGTCTTCCAATACGGATTCGAACGCGTTGACCGGACTGCTGTTCCGAAATGGTCTGTACGGCACGCTCACCAGTGACGGCGAACGCATCTACGTGATTCAGTCGCAAGCGCTCTTCTCACAACCCGGGCGGTATTACGGCTGGAGAAGCGATCCCAATCAAAACGACGCGCACCGCAGGGATTGGAATACCAATAAAGTGGCCGCGTACTGGCTCAAGGACGGCCGAATTGCTTGGGAAATCGGCGACACCGCAACCGGCGAGACTTTCGATCGTCCGTTGGCCGGCTGGTATTTGTTCGGCCCACCGGTTCCCGACGGCAACGAACTCTTCGTCGTCGGCGAGAAAGACAGCGAAATCCGGCTGTTCTCGCTCAGCCCGGAAAACGGACGCCAGAACTGGTCGCAACTCATTGCCTTCACCGACTCCAAAATCGCCAAGGATGCCGGGCGGAGGTTGTGGCCGGCAATGGTTTCGTCGGACAAGGGCGTGCTGGTGTGTCCCACGACTGTCGGCTGGCTCGTGGCCGTGGAACGCGGCAGCCAACGATTCCTGTGGGCTCATCGATACTCAACACCGACCAAGACGCGTGAATACGGCAACCAAGCGACGATGGTTCCGCAAACGGCGCTCAACGGTCGCTGGTGTACGTCGGCCCCGATGATCGTGGGCAATCGAGTCATCTACGCGCCGTCCGAACACGACAACTTGGAGTGTCTACACTTGTTCTCCGGCGAACGCTTGTGGAAGGCCGCCAAGGGCAGCGGTCTCTATGTGGCGGGCGTTTTCGACGACCAAGTGGTCATTGTCGATTCCGACAGCGTGAAGGCACTTTCCATCAAGGACGGCACCACAAAGTGGACCACACCGATCGACCCAAACGCAGGCAAACCATCGGGCGTGGGCGTTGCCATCGACGACCATTACCACTTGCCATTGTTGTCCGGCCAGCTTTGGACGTTGAATCTCAAAACGGGCAAGGTCTTACGGAAGTCGTTCTTGCCCGAGGAATCACATGCACTCGGCAATCTCACGATGTATCGCGGAATGTTGCTGTCGATGAGTCCGATGGGACTGACCAGCTTCGAGCAAAAGGACTTTATTGAACACGAAATCGCACGGCGTAAGGAATTGTCGCCCAACGACGCGTGGGCTTTGTTGCGGGAGGCCGAGATCTCGCTGCAGAAACGAGACTTCAAGAGTGCTTGGGAGTCGCTGGCCAAAGCAGACACGCGAGAGATCGAAGCCGACCTCAAAGAGCGATTGCGCGACTTATCCCGCTCGACCTTGGCAGCTTGGATCCGAGCCGATGTGGGGGCTCACGGAGATTTGCTCAAGGACTTGCATCGCTTCATCAAAACGCCGGACGAACAGTTGGATTACGACCGGCTAGTTGCGGATCGAGCCCTCTCGACAAAGAACTACGGCGAAGCCTTCGACGTGTATTGGAAGTTGATCAATCAGGCTCGCCCGGAACGCATGGTGATCGGCGACGACGAAGACACTCAGGTCCAGATCGGCCTGTGGCTGTCGGGCCGTCTGGCCGATTTGTGGAAGGCCGCGCCGGCACCGCTGAAAGCCACGTGGGAAGCAAAAGTCGCGGAACGAAACAACGCCGTGATCGCGGGCGGAAAAATCGGCGAATTGAACTCCTACTTGCGGGCGATGTCGTTTCATCCGTCGGCGAGTCACGTTCGCTCCAAATTGATCGCACTGCATCAAGCCGCTGGAGAATTCGCAAAGGCGGAAATCCATCTGCTGCATCTGACGCTGAGTGACGACCCGGCAGTCGCGATGGATGGACACCTGGAACTCGCCGAACATCTGGTCAAAAATGGCTTGATGTTGGACGCTGCTCGCCGGCTCGATATTGCCGAACTTCACAGCCGCAGCACGAAGCTCGCCGAACCGGATGCAGTCGCCAATCGTATTGCTCGGGCTCGTCGCGGTTTGACGAGTGTGAAGCGTGAACGGATTGGTTGGTCGGCGAGCGAAGTTCGCGTGGTGCAAATGCAGACGGACTATTCCTCGAGCCAGATGCAGGTCTTGTTGGGCGAGTTGGAGCAATTGCCGTTCCTGGATCGAATCCGCATTCAGGTTGAAACCGGCGGGCAATCGCTGCGATTTGTCGATGCGCAAACTGATGAACTGTATTGGCAGCATCCGCTGCGTGCCGGACGTAAGGGCTCAAGTAATGTCGAGGCGAATTCCGTGGGCCACTCGCTGTTCGTCATGCATCGGGACGCGTTGCATTGTTTGTCGATGGTGGATCGCAAGGCACTTTGGCCGGCGCGGATCCTGAACTCTCGCGGTCAAACGCAAACCGCTTACTACCGCACCGGCTACACCTACGGCCAGCGATTTCAGATGCAAAAGGGAGCCACTCGCATGAATTCGCAGTGGGGCCTGACTCAGCAATACACGCGGACCGGCACGCTGGCCGCCGTTTCGCCCAATGCCGTTTGCACGTATGACCGTCGCGCGGTGAAGGTGTTTGATCCATTGACCGGCGACTTGCAGTGGATCCGCAAGGGACGGACGCAAACGGGCCGAATTTTCGCCACGGCGGAATACGTCATGGTCCGAGACGGCGTCACGGTGAAGGCATATCGCGCGATCGACGGCAAGGCCGTGACGCTGAAGAACGCCAACACGCTGCTCCAAAACGGCATTCGCGTTGATGGAAACAACATCGTTGTCGCGGAGTCTTCCACGACTTCGTCGCGGCCAAAGTCTACATTGGCCAAGATTTTTGGGTCGGGAACGACCAGCACGAGTTTGGAAATCCGCAGCGTAGATCCGGGAACCGACAAGGAGTCGTGGAAGGTTGCGTTCGGCAATGACGCCTATGTGACGAAAGTCGACAACGACACCGTTGCCGTGATGGAGCACCCCGCCGACAAGGATGCGGCCTGGAAACTGGCGACCGTCGATCTGGTCAGCGGAAAGCGTATCGACCTAACAACCGTCCGCATGGAGGACGGTAAAAAGGTCTCGGTGATTGCGGACGATGCGAAGAAGCACACGCCGCATGCAATTGTGGATCGAGACAATTTGTATCTCATCTTTTACGAACGCAAGAACCGCAATGTCTATTGGGGAGACAGCCTGCGCACTATGCGAGTCAACGGCACGTTCCACGCTTTCGACCGCAGATCGGGCCAGCACCTATGGACGCAGAAGGTCGAGGACCAGAATCTGGTGCTGCAGGAGTTCGAGCACAATCCGCTGATCACGTTCATTCTTCGAAAGCAGGAGAAGGTTGCGAATCGCACGTATTACATGACCTACATGATGGCGCTCGATAAGCGGACGGGGAAACGAGTCGCGTCTCGGAAGAGTAACCAGACCAGCAGCATGCAGTCCGTCCGAATCAACATGGCGGATCGCTACGTGGACTTGCAGTCCTACAACTTCCGCTTTCGATTCATGGCGGTTGATCAAACGGCAGCCGTTGATCAGGATGCCTCGCCTCCGAAGAAATCAGAGTAGGGCAACCGTGCTCTCCACCGGCCCCGTGC
>JAQBZS010000653.1 GCA_027622115.1 Planctomycetota bacterium
GGAGAACCGCACGTACGGTTCGGAGGGAGGGGCGGTCGAAACCAATCGACCGTTCCTACCCCTATCAATCACGTTGAAGAACTGAACTAATAACCGAGCCAATGTACGAAGATGTCCAGCCACAGGACGAGCACCATCAGGCTCAGGACGAACGCGATTCCCACATACGTGGCCGCGACGAGCACTCGTTCGCTCGGTCTGCGGCGTGTTACGGCTTCCCACAGCAGGAAGACCATGTGGCCACCATCCAGCACCGGAATCGGTAGGAAATTCAAAACGGCCAGATTCACGCTGAGGAAACCGAGAAACAGCAGCAACTCGGGAAAGCCGTCCTTCGCGACGCGATACGCCACGGTGGCGATCCCGATCGGACCATGCAGTTCTTTGTACGAAATGTCGCGGCGAGCCAGACTTCGCAGCGTCAAATAGATTTGCACGGCGGTCGTGACCGTGTGGGTTCGACCCATCGAAATTGCGTCGCCGAAGGATTCCGCCCGCATTTCCTCGACCAATTGTTGCATGCGAATTCCGCGAGTCGGGTTGAACCAATCGCCGGACGCTTCCGGCGCCGCGATTTCCACTGTTTGTGGATCGCTTTTTGGGTTCTTGAACGTCAGCGAGATCTGCCAACTGGGATGATTCTGCATTCGCGCAAACGCGTACGCCCAGTTCGTCTTGTTTTCCTCGCCGTCGTTTTTCTTTTCAAAGTCAATTTCGACTTTCCCATCAAGATACAAGTCCTTTGGTGCATCTTCCGGACGTGTCATGGTCACTTTGACGATGCGAGCCCCCGATTTGACGCCGGCTTTGTCGGCGGGTGAACCAGCAGCGACTTCAGACACGAAGGGCAAGACTCGATAAGCCACGCCGATTGCGGGGGCCGACAGCGACACGTGGGGCAAAATCGGTCTTTCAATCCAGCCCGGCCGATCTTCGGGCACCAACGTGAGTTGTGCCTCTTTCTGCTCTGTACCGCGTTGGAAATGAATCGTCACGTCTTGGCCGGCGAGCACCGCGAGTTCTTCCGGAAGCTTCAACGGATCGATTTTTCGATTCTCGCCGGCTTCGACTTCGATGCTGGTGATCTTATCGCCGACTTGAAGCGAGTCCGTCTTGCGTTGCGCGGGAGAACCGTTGCGGATCTCGGTAATCGGCCCCATGACCATCGTCAGCCCGAGCGTATAGAATCGGTTCGGCTCGACGGTGATTGTCTCCAACTCCCCGTCGGCGGCACCTTTGCGCTGCACCGCGATCTGAACTTGCTTGTCGGACATCCGAGCGAGCCGACCTTGAAATTCGGGAAACGATTTGACGTCTTGGCCCTGCAGTTGGCGGATCAAGTCACCCGACTGAAACGGTGGAGTCGCTTGACTTGCCGAGGAGCCCGGAGTGGTCGGCGAGATGTCCTCGTCTTCCAATTCCGCGACGGACAGCCCGACGGTTGGCGAAAAGCCGAGCATGCGTCGCGTGCCACCCGAATCCGGCACGACATCGATATCAAACGGAGTGCCGTCGCTTTTGATTCCCTTGAGGTTGATCGTCTCGTCCGTGGACAGCGCGACTCGGATCAACACATCACGAAATGTGGCGACTTTTTCGCCGTTGACGTGCGTGAAGCGATCGCCTTGCTGGAAGCCGGCCACCCAGGCGGGCGATCCGGTACTCAGCGAACCCACGATCGATGGGGATGTTTTCACGCCCATCTGATACGCAAAGGCGAAAAACAGCATGCCGGTGACGATGTTCATGATCACGCCGGCCGAGATGATCGCCATGCGTTGCCAGACCGCTTTCGCCGAATAGGACCGCGGGTTTTCTGCGATTTCATCGCTGGTGAGTTGGCTGGGATCCATGTCGTCCTGGCCCAGCATCTTGACGTAACCGCCAAACGGAATCACCGAAAGTGCGTATTCGGTTTCACCTTTCTGCCAACTCCAGATGACCGGTCCGAATCCGATGCTGAATCGCTCGACATAAACATTGCACCACTTGGCGACGGCGAAATGGCCGAATTCGTGAAAGAAAATGACGAACCCGAGTCCCAAGACCACCGAAAAAATGCTGACCAAATTGCTCAGGCCAAACGCTGCTAAGATTTCCACCTGAGTGTCTCCTCACGAGCCCATTGATCCTGTCGCAACAGGTCGTCCAGCGATGGACTTGGATCAAACTCGTGTTGATTCAAAATCGCGCGGCAAGCGCGGGGGATGTCAAGAAAACGTAACTGACCCGAAAGAAACCGCTCGACTGCCACTTCGTTGGCGGCGTTCAGGACTGCACCACTGGTTCCGCCGCTTCGAGCAACCTGAAACCCCAATTCCAAAGCGGGAAAAGCGTCCAGGTCCGGGGGTTCCAATTCCAAGCTGACGGCGGTCGACCAATCCATCTTGGGACTGATCCCGTCCACCCGCTCAGGATAGGTCAAAGCGTATTGTATGGGCAACTTCATGTCAGGTGGCGAAAGCTGGGCAATTACCGACCCATCCACAAACTCGACAAACGAGTGAATGATGGATTGCGGATGAATCACCACGCCGATCTGATCGGCCTCGACACCGAACAGCCAGCGGGCTTCGATGATTTCCAGCGCCTTATTCATCATCGTGGCGGAATCCACGGTGATCTTCGGACCCATGTTCCAGGTCGGGTGATCGAGAGCCTGTGCGACGGTGACGTCCGCAAGTTGCGCGGTGGTTCGCCCTCGAAACGGTCCACCGCTGGCCGTCAGCACGATCCGCTTGACGTCCTGGCGACGCCCCGCTTGCAGCGCCTGAAATACCGCACAGTGCTCGCTGTCGACGGGCAACAATTCCGCTCCCGACCGCGCCGCCAAGTCCATCACCAACGGCCCCGCGACGACCAATGTTTCCTTGTTCGCAATGCCGACGCGTTTGCCGGATTCGATGGCTGCCCACGTTCCACGCAGCCCAGCGGCTCCAACAATCGCAGCGATGACGGTGTCGACTTCGTCGTGAGATGCCACGCTTTCGATGTGTTCGGCACCCCACAGCCACTCGGTGCGTGAATTGACCGAGGTGGCGATTTGCGCGGTGTTACGGAGCGACTCGTCGCTGACCACCGCCCATCGCGGCTCGAATTCCCGGGTCTGGGCTTCGAGTTCTCTCCACCGTGAATTCGCGGTGATGGCCACCAATTGCATGGTGTCCTGATGATTTCGGAGAACGTCCAAGCAACTGGTTCCCACCGATCCTGTGGATCCGAGAACTGCAATGCGTGAACGAGTCATACCTGAATCCGAAAAGACGCGATGATTGCGCACGACCGAAACCGATCTCCGTTGCGTCATTCGGCGGGATTCTAGGTTTGCGTTCAAACCGCTGGCAAGACGCGGGGTTTCATCGCTGATTCGGAGACAAATTGGTCTGTCGGAGCCATCGTTGGGTTGCTGTTCCGAACAGCACTCTCGGGGGCGATGCTTGACGCGTGCCTCGTTCGGGAGCATCCTACCGCCCCGGAGACTGCTGACGGAATCGTCGAACCGCAGCCCGAAAACGGCTGCGTTCGTTCAAAAACGTCTGGAAATGCTGCCGATTTCGGCTTGCCTTTCAGCGAAAACGGTGAACCTCGCTCAATCAAAAGTCTCGTCGCCCGGCACGTTATCGATCATTGAAGGAATCAGACATGGTGCGCATTGGAATCGTCGGCATTGGTTTCATGGGCTATACACATTTCGAGGCGGCACAAAAACTGCGTGGCGCAAAAATCACCGCCATCGCGACGCGAAGCACCAAGAAACTTGCAGGCGATTGGACGAGCATCAAAGGCAATTTCGGCCCGCGTGCCGGCACTTATGATCTCTCCAATATCAATCTACACCAGGACTATCGCGACCTGTTGAACGATCCCGAAGTCGATTTGGTCGATATTTGCCTGCCGACCAGTTTGCATGAGCAAGTCGCGGTCGAAGCCATCAAGGCTGGTAAGTCGGTGCTGCTCGAAAAACCAATCAGCATCGACCTCAAGGCTGCGGACCGCATCGTCACAGCCGCTGAAAAGGCGGGCACGATTTTGATGGTCGCTCACGTGTTGCCGTTCATGGGCGAATTTCAATTTGCCGCCGAATGCATCACCAGCGGCAAATACGGCAAGATGGTCGCGGCGCACTTTCGCCGAGTCATCGCGCAACCGGATTGGTCCAAAGAGATGTCGAACTTCCGCAATCTCGGCGGCTGGGGGGTTGATCTGCACATTCACGACAATCACTTCATCAGCCATGTGTGCGGTGTGCCGGACCGAGTCTTCGCCCAAGGATTAATGCAAGACGGCTTGGTGAACCATATCCACAGTCAGTACCTCTACAACAAAGGTCCCGTGGTGTCTTGCGTCAGTGGCGGCATTGCGGCGAAAGGCTTGCAGTTCTCGCACGGATTCGAGATTTACCTCGAAAAGGCCACGTTGCTCTACAACTTCGGCACAATCGCCGGCGAACCGACGACCGATCGACCGTTGACGGTCATCACGTCACAAGGAAAGGTCCATACCCCAAAACTTAAGGGTGGGGCTGAGTGGTGTGCCGGTTTTACGGCGGAGTTGCAGATGGCCGTGAATGGACTCAAGAAACGAGAAACCCCGTCCGTGCTTTCCGGTGGCCTGGCCCGAGACGCCCTGAAACTCTGTCATTCTGAAGCAAAGAGCATCACAACCGGAAAAGTTGTTGCCGTAAAATAGTCGACCGACAGCGACGATTCTCGTGACCACGCCCACTTGAACTTCGAGCCAATCGCGCGGCCACGGTTTCAGCGTGCGCGGCGGGCTTACGTGTGATGCAGTGAATCGATGATTGATAATCTCCCCGTAAGATCGCTGAAACACAAAGCTCTCACGATCGAGGGTTATTCTCGCGCGGCCGTCCAATCTTATTGGCGGATCCCCGAGTTGAAGATCGGATTCGACTTGGGTGGCAGCCCGTGGTCTTTCATGGGTACGCAGACAATTCTGATCTCGCACGCCCACCTGGATCATATGGCCGCGATGCCGG
>JAQBZS010000654.1 GCA_027622115.1 Planctomycetota bacterium
AAAAGCGGGCAGCGACCGTCTTAACTTTCAAGTGGAGCGGTGATCTCGGTTGAGGCTGTCCGAACGCTTACCGTGCCCAGAGGACACAGTTATCCTGCATGTCCATTTGATCGCGTAGCCGGAGAGAGCGAGCCCACCCTTGCCCTGCCTGCGTTGCTGGCCCATCAGCTACCTCAGATGACTCTCGTACGGGCAGCGTGTGGCGCATTCGGCTGAGTTCTGATAACCATTGTCTGGATGACTGTTTTCAGAACCAGTTTCAAACTTTCGAGCTGACCGCAGCGATCCGGGATAGTTTGCAGACACTTCTCGACGGGCAACGGCAGGATGCAATTCGTGAGCGACGAAAATCTTCCAGCCGAACCGCCACCAGAGGGGCAGTTCCTGCTTTATCAGACCGAAGACGGCCAGACTCGCATCGAATGCCGACTTCAGCATGAGTCCATCTGGCTCGCTCAGAAAGACCTCGCGGAGCTGTTTCAGGTTTCCGTTCCGACCATAAACGAGCACCTGGCCAATCTTTACAACGAAGGCGAACTTTCGTCTGAGGCAACTCTTCGGAAATTCCTAATAGTTCGAACCGAGGGCACCCGGCAGGTTTCCCGCGACATCGCTCACTACAACCTTGACGCCATCATTTCGGTTGGTTACCGGGTCCGCTCGCAGCGAGGAACGCAGTTCCGCATCTGGGCCACCGATCGTCTGCGTGAATACCTCGTCAAAGGTTTCACGATGGACGACGCCGGCTGAAGCAGGCTGGCGGCGGCAACTAATTCGAAGAGTTGCTCGCACGCATCCGCGACACTCGTTCGTACGAGCGGGTCTTCTGGCGCAGACTGCTCGACTTCTATGTAACCGGCATCGACTACGGTCCGAGCGATCGGGTGCAGAATAAGATGGAATTCAGAATTGCCGATACATTCACCGACAGTCTCGTGCGGCAAATTCACTTCGCCCTGAACTCTGACGACGCGTGCGGCGCGGAGCTACAATCCACGTCTCGACAATCCGGTTGCCCGTTTGAAACGGGCGCTTGGAACATCAACGATTTACTCACCCTTGGAACGGAGAACCTCATGCGTTTGCCATTGAATCTGCTGTTGATTGCCATGTTCGTGTTGTGTTCGACGGGGAATGCCCAGGCTGAAAAGAAAATCAGGGCGTTGATCGTGACCGGCTTTGATGTTGGTCCGCATGTGTGGGCGGAATCGACCGAGGTCATTCGCGGGATTCTGGAGAAAAACGGTCGCTTCGAACCGACGGTCAGCAAGGACAAAGAGGTTTTCGGGTCGCCAAAGTTGAGCGAGTATGACGTTGTTGTGTTGAGCTACGGATTCTGGAAGGAAACCGATCCCAGCGACAAAGCCAAAGCGGGCCTGCTGAATTACGTCAAGAATGGCGGCAACGTGGTGGCTCTGCACTTTGCTTGCAGTTCGTTTCAGGATTGGGACGAATACGCCGAATTGCTCGGCCGCGTCTGGAAGAAGGGCACCGGCGGACACGGTCCGTATGGCGAATTCACCGTCAACATCAAGGACAAGCAACATCCCATCACCAAGGGATTGAAAGATTTCAAAACGGCGGACGAGCTGTATGCCAAACTGTCGGGCGATGCGAAAATCGAAGTGTTGGCCACTGCGTATTCGGAATGGAGCAAGAAAGTCGAGCCGATTGTGTTCGTGAAGAGTTACGGCAAGGGGCGGGTGGTACACAACGTGTTGGGACACGGCTTGCCGTCGAAAAAGAACGCGTCGTATCAGCAGTTACTGCGTCGCGGTGTCGAATGGGCGGCCACCGGCAAGGTGACGGTCGATTGAGCGTGCTTTGGAGTGTGCATTCGTGTTCTCGCCGCGCTCAATCATGGACGCTCGTTTAACCCGTAGCCGAAGGCGCAGGCGTTTTGTGCAGCTAACACTTGCAGTTGCGAAGGCGCAGGCGTTGTTGGCGGAAAAACGCCTGCGCCTTCGGCTGCGGGTTAAACGAGCGCGGCGAGAATCATCAAAAAACTGCTTGGGGAGATTGTGATGCACTTCGACCAAGAATACGGGCAGGCGATCACTCGGCGACATTTCTTCGGCCAGGGATCGCTCGGACTGGGAACCGCGGCCCTGGCTTCGTTGCTGGAACGCGATGGCGTGGCCGCGCCGGAGAGTCGGCCCGTGCGTCCGGGATTACCGGGGCTGCCGCATTTCGCCCCCAAGGCGAAGCGTGCCATTTTTCTGTTTATGGCCGGAGCGCCGTGTCAGGTCGACTTGTTGGACTACAAGCCCAAGATGGCCGAGATGTTCGACAAGGACTTGCCCGAGTCCGTGCGCAAAGGTCAGCGGCTCACCACGATGACGTCGGGGCAGAAACGCTTCCCGCTGGCACCGTCCAAGTTCAAGTTCACTCAGCACGGCCAACACGGCGCCTGGATCAGCGAACTCTTGCCGTACCACCAAAAGATGGCGGACGACATTGCCATCGTGAATTCCGTCCACACCGAAGCCATCAACCACGACCCGGCGATCACCTACATCTGCACCGGTCAGCAGCTTCCCGGTCGACCAAGTCTTGGTTCCTGGCTGAGCTACGGGCTGGGTTCGGAAAACGACAACTTGCCGGCCTTCGTCGTCATGACTCCCAGTTGGACCGGCCGGCAACAAGCACAGGCCATTTACAACCGTCTGTGGGGCAGCGGCTTTCTACCGGCCAAACATCAAGGCGTGGCATTGCGGCGATCGGGCGATCCCGTGTTGTTTCTGTCCAATCCCAGCGGCGTCAGTCCCGAGATTCGGCGACGCATGCTCGACACGTTGGCTCGGTTGAATCAACGGACGTTTGCCGAGAGCGGTGATCCGGAAACTCAAGCCCGGATCACGCAATACGAAATGGCGTTTCGCATGCAGACGTCCGTTCCCGAACTGATGGACATCGGCAAGGAGTCCAAGCACACATTGGAAATGTACGGCCCGGACGTCACCAAGCCCGGCACGTTTGCGTATTCGGCGTTGTTGGCGCGACGCATGGCCGAACGAGACGTTCGCTTCGTGCAGCTCTTCCATCGCGGTTGGGACCAGCACGGCAACATCGCCGCCGACCTACCGAATCAGGCTCGCGACGTCGACCAGGCCTCTTGGGCGTTGATTCAAGATCTGAAGCAACGAGACTTACTGAAGGACACGCTGGTGGTGTGGGGCGGCGAGTTCGGTCGCACGATTTATTGCCAGGGCAAACTGACCAAACAGAATTACGGTCGCGACCATCATCCACGCTGCTTTTCCGTCTGGATGGCGGGCGGCGGGATCAAGCCGGGCATCGTCTACGGCAAGACCGACGACTTCAGCTACAACATCGAGGAAAACCCAGTCCACATCCACGACTTGAACGCCACGATCCTGCATTGCCTGGGTATCGACCACCAGCGCCTATCCCAGAAATTCCAGGGTCTTGACGTGCGACTGACAGGTGTTGAACAGCATGCTGCCGTGCAGGGGTTATTGAGTTCTGGTTTGTCGTCGTAAACACCCAACCGGACGAGGCTGGCAGCAAATCAGCTCACACGCCGGAGCGGACCAATTGATATCCTTTCGACACCATCATTCGTCGAGGGCTAATCATGCGAATCAAATTGGATTACGGCAAAACGGGTCTTGAGGTCGAAATCCCGGACGAGAATCTTGTGGGGCCACTTGGTCTGCAGCCGATCCCGCCGCTCGAAAATCCAGTCGAAGAATTGAGCCGAGTGCTTGCTGATCCGATCGCGGCGCAACCCCTGTCTCGGCTTGCCAGGGGCAAACGATCCGCCTGCATTTTGATCTGCGATGTCACGAGACCGGTTCCCAACGAACTACTGCTTTCGCAAATCCTGCCCGCGCTCGAAACTGCGGGAATCGAGCGGTCCAACATCCTGATTTTGATCGCCACGGGCATGCATCGCCCGAACGAAGGCGACGAAATCGTCGAGTTGGTTGGAGCCGAGATCACCGCCAACTTTCGTGTCGAAAATCACATGGGGCGCGAGTTGGACCAGCACACGCACCTCGGCGATTCACCGAACGGCGTTCCCGTTTGGATCGACTCGCGCTACATCAACGCCGATCTCAAAATTACGACGGGGCTCATCGAACCGCATCTGATGGCCGGATATTCGGGCGGTCGAAAACTTGTCTGTCCCGGCATCGCCGCGTTGGAAACCATCAAGGTTTGGCACAGCCCGAAATTCCTCGAACACCCCAAAGCCGACTGCGGGATCTTGGACGGCAACCCGGTTCATTTCGAGAACACGGCGATCGCTCGCATGGCCGGATGCGACTTCATTGTCAACGTCACGCTGGACAGTAACCGCAACATCACGTCGATCGTGGCTGGCGACATGGAAGCTGCGTTCTTGCAGGGCGTGAAGAACATCAACCAAGTCGTCCGAGCCGAAATCGACGAAGCTTGCGATGTGGTCGTCACGTCCGGTGCCGGCTATCCGCTGGACACGACGTTCTATCAATCCATCAAGGGGCTCACCGGCGTTTTGCCGATCGTCAAACAGGGCGGAACCATTGTGCTGGCTGCCAGCATGACCGAGGGCATCGGCAGTCCCGAATTCGTCAGCCTGTTCGACGAACACCCAAACTTGGAAGTGTTCATGCAACGGATCATGGACAAGGACTATTTCGTGATGGATCAATGGCAGCTTGAGGAAATGGCCAAGGTCTGCCGTAAAGCAACCGTCACCTACGTCAGCCACGGTTTGGACGCGGCAACGTTGGAAAAGCTGTTCGTCAAATCGGCGGTCTCGGTTGAAGCTGCGATCGCGGACTGCCTGCGAAAATACGGCCCGGAAGCTCGCATCGCCGTAGTGCCCAAAGGACCGTACGTGCTGCCTGTCGTTGTTGGAACTTAAACGAATCAAGGAACGCCACTCGATGAGCGAACTCCTTGATGACGCGGCTCGCAGAAAATTCGGATCTTCCGTTTCTGGGTGTAGGACGGGCACTCCACTCCTGCCCGTCACAGGTCGACGGGC